>JBOGRL010000099.1:0-5117 GCA_050749505.1 Nitrososphaerales archaeon | reverse complement strand
CTGGAGAAGTAAAACTGCTTGATGTACTCGCTAGGCAGTTTTTTCAAAATTGGAACGCCGCTCCTCATCATCATGTACAGGCTGTCCATCCTGTTCATGATCCAGGGGATCCAGGTCACACCACCTTCGATGAATACGAATTTAAGATCAGGGAAACGCTCGGGTATTCCCATCGACATGAGGCTGGTCATTTGAAGCATGAGGTGAAAGGGGAAAGTTAGAGTGTTAAAGGCAAAATGATTTAGTCGATCAAATGGAGGAAGATAACTATGGGAGGCATGAAAACAAATGGGAAGGTTCTTTTTCTGTGCCGCCTCGTATATCGGAGTCCAAGAGTCCTCGCCCGCTAGCGTCTTCCTGTGAGCGGATATCATGATACCAACCACCCCTTTCTCAGAACCCACGCGATCTATGAGTTCAGCAGCTCTGTCTGGCGAGTTGGCAGGAGCTACTATGCATGAAAGGAGTTGCGGATACTTATCTAGGAACTGATTCAGCATGTAATCGATGAACGCATTCGATGTCGCAACTTCGAAATCCTTGTCCGGATGGTTTCCTATTCCAAGGAGCATGTTGGGGAATATTATTGACCTCTTTATTCCAATGTCCTGCATCCTGTTGACAAACGTATCAACCACTAGCTCTTGCTTCATGCCGGCAAGATAATTGAATTTGACTTCGCTGCGCTTTATCCTTCCGCCGATGGTGAGATCAAAGTGGCGAGTGGGCGCGTACTCCTTCGCCTCGTAATACATCTTCAACAACTTTAGTTTCAGCGGATCAAACCCCTGCTCCTTCTCAGACAAATTTTCAGTGAAAATCTTGTAATCTTCCTTGTATTGCTCAGACTCGGACAGAATCCTTGCATCGTCATATTCCCTGCGCCACTTCTCTGGAAGATAGTTTGCGAACGAAGAAAATGGCTCGTATACGTGACAGTCGATATCTACGATGAACATGTCGTGCAGATGCTTTGCTTCTGCCTGTTCGACGGCTCGATCCAAGCCGCCTGGGACATGTCGAAATTTGTCGCTTGCCATCGACACGGAACGGCATGCCAACTATTTATCAAGTTTACCAGCCACAATGCAGCAGACCATACCATTCATCCAAATGGGGCAAACACTCCAGTGCTTCAACAATTCAGTCTGGCTTCGATTTGTTCGAAGAAAGTACCCCACCACCACCGATCCATGACCGATAAGTGCAGACGAGCAACAGGAAACTAGAAAAATTGCAAGAGTAGTAAAGCACGGCAGTTGTAACGAATCAAACGCATATATGCCAAGCCATTTTTTCTGCCAAGCTCGAAGATTCAAAATGAAATTCGGTTTTACTCTCCCGGATCACGGGCCACTCGCCAGCATTGAAAATGTCCTCAAGGCTGGAACAGAAGCGGAAGCGCTCGGATACGATTCGATCTGGGTAGGTGATTTTTCGATCACCCACACCAGAGACAACCACCGATTTAATGTTGCATGCGGATCTGCGGAGGATGTCGATCCAGACAGTGATCCAAATTTCGTAGAGCCGTTTACAGCAATGGCGGCTCTGGCAGCTCAGACAAAATCTATCAGAATTGGGTCTTGCGCAATCCAGCTTCCGCTTTACAATCCGTTGACTTTCGCAAAGCAAGCCACCGCCCTGGATCTTCTCTCAGGCGGAAGGGTGACTCTGGGCATTGGCATTGGCAGCGCGATAAGATTTTTCAGGCGCGGATACGATCACATCCATTTTCCTTTTCCCAGGCGCGGGTATATCTTTGATGAATACATTACCGCAGTCGAGCAGCTGTGGCGCTCTAAATCACCCTCATCTTTCAACGGAAAATACTTGCAGTTTTCAGATCTTGAGCTGTACCCAAAACCCACAAAGTCGCTGAAGATCCTGATCGGGAGCGGAGTTGCGGAAAAGGGGTTGAGAAGAGTGATGGATTTCAGTGATGGAGTGATATTGTCCTTCAGAACTCCCTCGGAATCCAAAACTAACGTGGCGACAATAAGCGATGAGGCAAAGAAGCGTGGAAGTGACATCAGCGAGTTTGAAATCGCCCAGACAATCTTCACCTGTATCGGTCGAACGACCGAGGAAGCTAGATCTGTTTTGACCCCGACAATTGCTACTCACGCTGAAGGGTTTGGCACAAGGGCCATGAATACTGATGAACAAGCTCACCGGAAACGTAATCTCACTGTTGAGGACCTGCTGCGGATGTCCTTTGTAGGTACAGCAGACGAAATAATCAAACAAATTGAAACCTTCGAGGCCGCTGGCGTCAACCATGCCATAATGCTCCTAACTTTCCGGGGGAAAACCGCGGCATCACTATTAGAGGCGATGAAGACTTTCGCGACTGAGGTTATGCCCTCGTTTCAATAGTTCTTCTGAAAAAAATCATTTTTGCTCAATGCCATGGGGGTCCGGGCACAGAAACCAATATAGCCTAAACTAGTTCGTGCAGTGACAAAAACCAACGGATGGTCTGTAGATCATGTTTGGCAAGAAATGGAAGGGTTCTGAAAGAAAATACGAAGCGGTGACTGAACACAACGTAGGAATCAGGGTCAGAGATGGAACAAGACTGAACGCCGACATCGTCAGACCGGCCAGTAGCGAAAAATTCCCTGCAATTTTGGGTGTGCACCCGTATGATCCAGACCAGTCGCCACCAATCAAAGCCGTTCCATTTTTTCCGTCCACCGCGGGCTCGCTGAAATCAGGCCCTGAAAAAGCAAACGGGCCGTACGAATCAGGCGACTCGCTATTCTACGCTCAGAGAGGGTATGCCCACATTGTTTGCAATGTCAGGGGCACCGGTCTATCAGAAGGTAAATACCCGTTTTTCGGGAGCGAGGAAGTACAGGATATTTACGACGCGATCGAGTGGATTGGGACTCAGGAATGGTGTAATGGCAACGTTGGAATGTTCGGTATTTCCTACTTTGCGATGATGGAAAAGTTTGTGGCTGCACTAAACCCCCCTCATCTAAAGTGTATATTCGCTCCGTGGGCGCTTTCAGATCTTTACAGACACAGCCATTATCATGGTGGGATACTCCACTTCTACGTTGGGACTTGGCGGCTGCTCCTTAGCGAGCCAAAATTTGAGGTCATGACACGCAGGCTGTTGGGTCCGGAAGGATTCGCAAAGGCGATTCAAGAAGCTCTGAATGATCCTGAACTCAATGGTATGCCAGAGATCGTAGAAGCTTTGAGGAATCCAGATGAGGGAACAAACCCACTAATAGTCGACGTCGTCCTAAACAAGCTTTACAATTCCTTCTGGGAGGAAAGGACAGTGAATCACGCTCCCATCAAAGTTCCTTCATACATCGGCGCGGACTGGGCGGTCTACGGGATACACCTGCCGGGAGCCTTCCATAGTTGGGATGGGATCAATGCACCGAAGAAAATGACTATTTCGCCGCCTGTCCCACTTGATCGGCCACTACACCAATTGCAGTATGAATCCCTCCGCTGGTTCGATTACTGGCTCAAGGGAATCGATAACGGGGTCATGGACACGCCTCCGGTCAATTTGTACGTAATGGGAAGTGGAGAATGGAGGGCGGCAAAGGAATGGCCTCTGCCTGAAACAGTCTGGTTCCCATTTTATCTTCATGAGAATTCTTCGCTCTCCGAACATGAATTACGTGTCAACGAAGGTAGCGATTCTTACGAGGACTCTCCTTGGAGCAGAGGCTACATCGAATACTACACTCCGCGAATTGTGGACGCCACGGAGGTCATAGGTCCTTCTGTTCTGAACCTCTACGCTTCTTCAACCGATGAAGAGATCCTGTGGCTTGTCAGTTTGAGGGATGTTGATTCAAGTGGAAACGAAAAAGTCCTTACCAGGGGGTGGCTGAGGGGATCTCATCGCGAGATAGATGAATCCAAATCAAAACCCTGGGAACCGTACCATCCGCACAATAGATCTGTTCCTCTTGTGCCCAACAAGATTTACGAATTCAACATTGCGATCGTGCCAACTGCTAATCTTTTCAAATCCGGTCACAAGATTGGGCTGAGGATAAGCAGCACGGATGATCCGCCCTCAACTACATCGGAATCACTCGCCACCAAGCACATCAGAAGGCAAAAGCCTTCCAGGATCACCGTGTTTCATTCATCCGAAAACCCCTCAAACGTTGTTTTGCCAATAACCCGGGGCAATGTCATAGGAACCTGGGTGTCGGCTGAAACATGAAAAACACGCTCTGATTGACTACCTTTATCATCAAAGTAAGACCGAGATACAGGGTTCATTTGGATAAGATTCGCTGATTAAGCTGTCATGAAATCCTACGACTATCGACAGACTCTACCATCAACCAGATCGAAGAGAGGATGAAGAGGTTGCAAGAACCAACGTCTCCTCTTACAGTTTTATCGTGATGAGCAAAACGTTCCCCCCATCCTATAGAAGGACGTAAAAGTCATCCCGACGATGTTCGATGAATTATGGCTAAGCGATGATTGGATTATCATTGCCCTAATTGAACTTCGAACGAATTTTTTGATTGTATAAGCAACAAACTCAACGACTCTCGCCAAGAGACAACAAAGACAAAGAATCTGCCGATCGTTAGCGGTCTAGAAGAAACCCTCAGAACTCCTAAACCCATCATCTGTGCACGCAGTCCAAGACGGAATTCAAACCTCCGATCTGAGAGGAATCGCCGTCACGGCTCAAGGTATCTATTCCGAAAGCAACAATATCCATCATAAATGCAAAAATATCTACTCGTTGACTTTTTCCTCTGGGAACTCGTTTGATCGAAGAGATTCCACTCAGTTTAGTCGTTGATAATCCGTTCAACTCACGCAAACAATACGACCAACAAGGGGTTGAGCAGCTTTCTGAATCTCTGCGCCAGAGCGGCCTTCTGAACCCCATCGGAGTTAGAAAGAATGCCGGTAAGTATGAAATTATCTTTGGTCACAGGCAGATCAGGGCAGCTAGACTCCTTCACTGGAAAGACATTAGGGCAGACGTCAGCGATGTTTCAGACGAGCAGATGCTCCAGATTTCGCTCGTTGAAAATCTTCAGCGGGAAAATCTTTCAGACTTCGAAAAGGCAATTTGCTTTACAGATAACGGCATTGCTACCTTG
>JBOGRL010000098.1:0-5428 GCA_050749505.1 Nitrososphaerales archaeon | reverse complement strand
GGTGTCTATGAACTTATGTCGGCCAGGTTAGCCCGGCCAGATTACTAGCTCAAGGAACAAAAAGGATGGCGCAACTGAAACCCAAAATACCTCCTTGAAAGTAAGTGACTTTCATTCGGAGCAACATTGGGTCTGTTTTTGTTGCTTCTGCATCTTATTCCCTTTTGGATCCTGAATCTGTTACTTGTCGCCGTGGCTTCAGCATTTTCTCTGCTGGAAGGCACGCAAACATACTGTGGTGTGTGGCTTAGAGCCAAAATAAGTTTTGGGGGAACAGACATCGCTGCGTAAGCTTCTTGCCACAGTATGTTTTATGGCTAGACTAGACTCGCTCATCAGAACTGCTTTCTCTTGCATAAATCTTACTGAGCGCTATCACTCTTCTCAAGTGAAGATGCAAATCAACGTCTGTGGTGAACCCAACTCCACCGTGAATCTGAATTGCGTCAGTAATAGCTCTGGATACCCTCCTGGAAGAATACCTGAGAGCTTGTTCCCCAAGAGTGTGATCTTCAATCATGCCCAAATACAGAGACCTGCAAAGCTCGATGGATATCGCACTGTCCACGAGTTTGTGCTTTACGGCCTGGAAAGACCCGATCGGCCTGCCAAACGCGTTTCTGTGCTTTGCATAATTTGTCGCGGTGTTGACGCACTCTTCGCCACTCCCAACGATTTGCGCTACTATTACAAGCAACGCGTCCGAGTAACTCAAGTCCACCTTCTGTCCGGGAACCTTGGGTATTGCTCTAAAAAATTTCATAGTCCCGTCGAGTGAATTAAGCTGGGTCAGAGCAACATCTTCCTTCTTGTACAGCAAGTTCCCGATCATCACAATGTCTGCGTATGCGGGATCCGGAACTATGTTTGAAAGGGAAAATGATATCCTTGGCGGATTTTTATCAGAGAATCCTGCAAAAAGAGGTTTTTCCTCAACGCCGTGTCCTTTTATTCCCCTGTTCGCCGCGAGTGTTGAGGCAGTTATGCCGGGTAAAAGGTTCTTTCCCAGCAGCTCGCAAAGCAGAGCCACGTCTCTGGGTGCCCCGTTTCTCACAAATTCATAGACTCCAATCTCCGAAAGATCCTCGGAGATGCCTTCTAGTATCCCAAAATCGCCGTCTTCTCCGTATTTTCTCAACTTCTTGGAAGACCATTTCCGTTCGAGAGATCCTTGCACGGATGCAAGAATTAGCGATGTTTCTTCTCCCGCTTCGAGATCAACTAATGGCAAAGAGTCTAATTCTTTTCCTTTTTCGTTCTATCCAGACCAGATTGGTAGCCGTGTTGACCGCTCAGTGATTTTTATCTTTCTTCTTCTGCTCTTTCGAATTTGGGAATGCTGATTTCGGGCGTTGCGTCGATAAAAGTAACCTTGACTCGCATCCCAACCTCTGCCTCCTCCGGCTTTACGTCCTTTAGCTGCGCAACGAATCTGGGGCCCTCCTTCAGGTCAATTTCAGCTAGAGCGTAAGGCAAGTCCTCCTCAAACGCCGGTGAGTTTTGCACCACTTCTCTTATGATTGTGAACGAGTAAACCTCTCCCAGTCCGCTCGCTTGCGTCCACTCCAGGTTTCTTGAACCGCACTCGATGCACCAGGGCTTTGGGTACCATTGAAACGTACCACAACTTGTGCACTTTTGCAGAAGGAATTTGTGCTGGGTGGTCGCCTGCCAGAAGGGTTTGCTCAAAGGAGTGATGCCCGGAAGTGATTTTTTGTACTCCTTCGGAGCTGAATCGGCCGCCCTGACAATCTCCCGGGCAATATTGTAAATCGAAGGATCTTCGCTCATCTGAAATCTATGCCTCCGAAGACAGGATCAGGCTGGCGTAATGACCAATATGCCTTGCGTACTGAATCGATCCCAGCCCAGTGACCATCCCGATCTTGCAATCCTTGACCTGTCTTTGCTCCCCCTCCCCCCGCAACTGTCTTACGCCTTCGAGCAGGTTCACCATTCCCCCGGCGAGACCCGGCTGGCCAGAAGAGAGCTGACCGCCGCCGGTATTCAGCGGCAATGTTCCGCGATAGGAGAGATCGGTCTTTTCCACAAACTCCCCACCCTTGCCTTTTTCACAAAAACCCAGTTCTTCGAGCTGCATCAGGACTGCAATCGTGTAATCATCGTAGGGTTGGAAGAAATCCAGGTCGCTGATCTTCACGCCGGCCATCTCGAAAGCTCGCTTGGAGGCGACGTGCATACCCATGTAGGAAATGTCCGGCGTCTGTCTGCTGCCATGATAATAATTGTCGCACCCGCCAAAACCCTGAACATAGACCGGTTTGTCGGTCATCTTCATTGCTTTTTCCTCCGTTGTCACTATGAAAGCGGCCCCTCCGTTGACTGGCATGACGCAATCCAGAAGGCGAAGCGGCTCCGCAATTGTACGCGATCTGAGGTAATCGTCCATAGTGAGCGGTTGTTTGTAAAAGTACGCCCCGGGGTTGAGGTTGGCGTGCTTTCGCTGGGTCAGCGCGATGATGCCCGTATGCTCCGGTTTTGTACCATATTGGAGTACGTGCCTGCGGAATGCCATCGCGAATGTGCTGTTCGGGCTCATGACTCCGAACGGGTTCATGAAATCTCGCCTGTAGCCTTCTAGCGGAGCGTGCACGAGTCCCACGGTTTGAGGCGCGTCCGCCGCAAGACATAGCACGTAATCAACGTCGCCCGCATTGAGTGCATACGCAGATTGCACGAGCATCATTATCGGGCTGACGCCGCCATGGTCAGCCATGATTGTCAGCCTGGGCGTGATGCCCAAGTTCTCAGCGACTTCGCATCCCCAGAAGGCAGGTGATTGCATGGTTCTAGTAACCGCGAGCCCCTGATCATCAAGATCTTTCTTTGTAAGAGAAGCTTTCTGAAGCGCAATTTCTGCGGCCCAGGCCAAGTACTGGGAAGTGTTCAGTTTCTGTTCGCCGCGGGCTTCGTTTGCTCTTGAGAACGGTGTCTGCCCGTAGCTCACTATCGCAATTTTTTTACTCAGCATCTTACACACCGTTGAAATTGGGGGCGCGCTTTTCCTTCATCGCCAAGAGACCCTCGCGCCTATCGTGGGTCTCAGCGCACAGGTTCACCAATTCTCTTTCCCAGACAAGACCAGAATCGAGGTTAGTATAGTCCCACACCTTGTTGACGGCTGACTTTGCCGCTGCAAGCGCAACTGGAGCTCTTTTCAACAGCTGAGCTGTAATTTCGTCCACTGAGGAATCCAGTTTATCCTTTGGTACGGCGCGATGAACCAGTCCGATCCTTTCTGCTTCTGAAGCAGAAATCCTGCTACCCAAAAACAACATCTCTTTGGCCTTTGCAAACCCGACGATGCGCGGTAACCGCTGGGTCCCCCCAGATCCAGGAATCATGCCTATCCCGGTTTCGGGAAAGCCCAGTTCCGAGTCATCTGAGGCGATTCTCAAATCTCCGGCGAGGGCCATTTCAAGACCGCCACCAAGCACGTGCCCGTGGAGCTTGAATACCACGATCTGGGGACAACTCTCGATGGTCTTGAGCAGATGCCGCGTTATCATCGCTACAGCGCCGCTCGTGCCTAGTTCGCCAGACAGAAACTGACTCACGTCAGCGCCGGCGCAAAAAGACCTTCCGGCTCCTTGCACTATTATTACTCTGATACTCCTGTCACTCGCAACATCAGCAAAGGCTGAGTCGAGCTCTTGCCTCATCGTTCGGTCGAGCGCGTTTAACTTTTCAGGGCGATTCAGTGTAACTGTGCAAACGCCCGATTTCTTTTCACATATTATTCTTGAAAACAAAATCCGCGAAAGCGCCGGTTCGCTATCCCATTTTAAATTCCTAATAAGAGTTTAGCGCATAATTTATTCTAGATAATAAGCAAAAAGGAATTAGAAAAAGGAAGTATTGATGTGCTCGACCTCGTAGATTTCTCACGAAAAGTTCTGGCATCCGATCAATACCAAGCAGATGAACAGTTTTCTTCCAGAGAGGGGGCCGCTCATTAAGCTAACGAGCGCATTCCTTAGTGATCACACAGATACGGACTCTCCTGATCCTCGAGCAGCTCTCTCACTCCTCTTCTTGTCGCGAGAATCGTGGCTTTTAGATGAAGAGCAGCTTCAGCCGGTATGAATCCGAATCCTTCGAAGAGAGATATGAAATCAGAAAACTGGCTTTTGAATACAAACTATGCATGAGCGCTGAAATCGGAGTATCGCGCCCTCTCGTCCTTGCGGCCCTTCGTCCAAAATAAAAGTGAAGACCTTCAGGGCGATGCCCGGTCTCCCTTGGTTTTTGAGCGAGTCAGAGATTGAACGATTTCTGGGAAGGGGGAAGGCGGCCTCTGCGGTTTCCAAGTTTAGATGAGAGAGGGGAACCGGGTGATTCACTCCGTCTGGTATGATTACGTCGACTGCAAGCTCCACGTGTTTACGGACAAAAAAGCTCGCGCAAAGCTCGAAACATTTCCCAGAAGAACAAATTGTATTTCTGCGCTGACACACAGAGGCTCCCTCCTCACAAGCGGAGTCAAGGGCCGGGCAACTACGGACGTAATCAAAGATGGCTCAAAAACGCAAGCAATCGCCGAGAGGATGATCACCAAGTATGTGGGCGGTCTGGACAACCCGATTGGCAAAAAAATCAGCGATGGAGGAGATAGGATCGGGGGCTCCGAGATAGTTATTGAAATAACACCCCTGAGTTTTACTCGACATGGGACTATGGTAAGATGCTCTACGGCTAGCTCGCCAGGGAATCCATGTGTTTCAATTCCTAAAGCATGCACGTTTCTCCCGCTCAGCAAGGATTCTGTCCTCCTTTTAGAAAGTTTGATGTGATTTCAGAGGAAAGATGAATGCGCAACCTCCGCGGGCTCAGATGAGGACTATAGCTTGGCGAAGATGTAGAGTAAACTCAGAAGAAAGGAACTTTTCTTAGTTATCACGGTGCAAATTCAGGTTATCATTCCAAAATGATTTCCTTTACCACTATTTCGCCTTTGTTTTCCTGATATCTTCAAGCATCTTCTTCTTCGCGACTTCGGGATATTTCATATAAAGGACGATCGCGTTCGCATGGCCATGCCCTAATTTGAATTCTGATTTGAGCCAGGCAATTATCTCGCCGTGTTTTGCAACGACAACTCCATTTTTTATGAATCCCTTCTTTTTGGCCTGTGCAATAAAATCCTCCGGAGTCTTGCCAGTTTGGACTCTGATGTTGTCAATGTACGCTTTGTATGTCAGGGTTTCACGCCTTCTTCCTCCCTTTTTTTAGTGTAAGGTCGCAGATTAGCTCACGATTGGTGCAATGGGCTCCCAATCTCGCATCCTGAATTTTTGAAAGAACCAGTCATCGGACTTTACTCTCGTCTTGAACAGCTTAGCTCTTCTTTCAAATACGTTGCTTGCCTTAATCTCAAGGAGAACATCGAGCAGCATCGGTTCGTCGG
>JBOGRL010000097.1:0-3056 GCA_050749505.1 Nitrososphaerales archaeon | reverse complement strand
GCCATGTGCCGCATGGAAAAGTCCCGGTATCGTCGAAGATTTCGCGAATCCCGTACCGCTTGTGGAGCATCTCAACTTCATCAAGCAAACTTTCAGCGGTGCGCATCTGGTACTTTTTGTACGTCATCGTCCACGAGCAGAAAGTGCATCCTCCGCCGTTCCTCCACCAGCAGTCGCGACCGACCATGGTATAGGTTCCTGGCTCATACTTGAAATTACCATTCTTGACGTAGAGCCACCACTTAGTCAGGTCACGATCAATCAATGGAAGATCATCCATGTCGTTGTTCTGCTGGTAATTTCCGTTGTTCTTGATCGTACCATCCTTTTCCCGCCACCAAAACCCAGGATGTAGAGGTGTCCCCTTGCTCAAGTGATCTGCAAGCGATAGTAACTGAAAATCATAATCGCCGCCGGTTATCGCAAAATCTACTGGCGAATTTTCTAGTGATTCCTTTGGGAATGCGGTGACGTGATCTCCCATCAATGCAACTCTTGTCTGCGGCCAGCGCTCCTTGAACAATTTGATATAGTTCCAGTAAGTTTTCACCGTCGGGGCTTTGGTTTCAATCGCAATAAGATCAGGGCTCTGAAAGTCCTGTCTTTTCAAATATTCTTCTAGCGAGAGACGCTCTGCAATCCCATCGTCCCAAGTTACGTCGTAACCGTTCTTGCCGAGTAAACTCGCAGCATACGCAGGGATTACTGGGTAGATGTAAGTCGGCTCGTTGAAATACTGGAACTGCCTGTTCTGGGACAGCAATGGGACTCCCTTTGGCGTCTCGATCGGCGGATACGATATGCTGATCCTCATCTTGAAAGCCTCCGGCTGGCCAGTCCCTGAATGAAACCCAATCCATAGGCCAAGTGCGTCAGCGGCACTCCAATTATTATTCTAGATATATTCTTACTGTTGTGCAGGCCGACGGTGAGCAAAACTGTGACGTAGACGAGCAAACCCGCAGTGAGAGCAAGCCAAAACAATGGCAAAATGAGAGAAAGCAACACTCCGGCAATCAAACCTACGATGAGAAGAGACGGAAAGAAGTAACCCAGCCTCAGAGAATTCTCGGGAAACCGCTTTGCAAAGTAACCCCTGTGTATGCCATAATTTCTGATCTGATTCAAGTACCCGCGCCAAGTTGGTCTTCTCCGGTGGAACACGACCACATCTGGAGCCAAGAGTTGCTTGTATCCTGCTTTTTTGATATCGCGGCAAATCAGCGTATCTTCCCCAGGCCAGTACTGCTCGTTCCATCCACCAGCCGATTCAATCACTTTTCTCCAAGCTACAAAATTGACAGAGTGGATGTCGTCTGATTCTCCAGCTTCAGATCCCTTGTAGCGCGAGGAAATCTTTCCACTAACAAGGAAAGAAGCAAGCATTGCGCCTTGGGCTTGCGCAAAAGAGCCATCCTCGAGCGGAGTCAATCCAGGCCCACCAACCGCTCCTACGTTTTCTTTTTGCAAGTAGCTAACAGCGTTCGTCAGCCAATCCGGACGCGGATACGCATCAGCGTCAATGTAAGCAAAGATTTCTCCTTTAGCAATTGACCCACCAATGTTCCTCTTTTTCCCGGGAGATACCGGGCCGGTTGGAGTAACTCTCATTGCTTCCTCCGAAGACCCTTGATCATCAGGCAAGAGTATGATTTCAAAATTCTTGTATTCAAGCAAGCGACATTTGGAGATGCACTGCATTGTCATCTCATCTATTCGCCTGCATGGAATGATGATACTGACAAGAGGCCGCGAGTTCATGAGGTTGTAACGCCGCTCTCGTAAATTTGTCCCAGCTTGGCCTGAAGCTTTAATTTCTTGGATTGGTCAAACCCATCGTGAAATACATTCAATCTATCTGAAAATGCACTAGCTTCCTTGCGGAGAACATCCGGCGAAGTCCCCCTTGACGCATATTTGAGAAATCGCTCAATCTGCAAGACCAGATCACGGAATC
This sequence comes from Nitrososphaerales archaeon, assembly GCA_050749505.1. Lineage (GTDB taxonomy): Archaea > Thermoproteota > Nitrososphaeria > Nitrososphaerales > CADDZS01 > DATLTL01. The sequence goes on along the minus strand of JBOGRL010000097.1, from coordinate 1,099 downwards.
TCATCTGTTCAGAGAGTGCATGTTCGTTGTCGAGTCTTGTTTTTTCGGTCATTTTAGGCTCTCACCACTGTAATTAGATTCTGCACTTGAAATTTATTTCAGTCGGGCATGGGATATATTGCCCAGTTCCTTGGCATCCAGGAAAATTAGATAAAAGCGTATCCAACAACGTGATCACGCGGTCTAAAACGAGGAATGCCAACATAAGTTTGGAATATCCTTAGTTGAGTAACCTGCCTTAAACGCAGAGCAAGAAGTCAGACTACCATCTGAGTATCGGGCTGTACTCTTCGTGTGAAATACCATTATTATTCTGATACCAGTGCTTCAACTTCAACCGGTACGCGATTCCCAGTATGTCGACAAGCATTCTCGCCATGTTCCCGAGACGGAATTTGGAGGTAAGCGTGACGTTAGCTGGCAATTCAGCGATGCTGCAGTTACAGACCTTCTTTGCCACAACGAGTAATTCAACATCGAAAGCATAGCGCTTTACCGAAATCAGAGGCAACACTTTTTCAAGCGCAGACCGTCTAAACACCTTGAATCCAGCCTGCGTATCAGTAATTGGGATCGAGAGCAAGATACGGACAAAAGAATTGAAAGCTATACTCAGAAAATGCCGCTTTAGGCTTGTGATCACCTTGGCGCCGGGCACCCGCTTTGATGCGATAGCCACGTCCGCTTCCTCCAAAGCGTCAATGTAATCTCGCAAACCACTCGGAAAGGCTTGCATATCGCCGTCTGCAAAGATTATCGTATCAGCTTTTGCAAATCCGAATGCGAAAATTTGAGCGGCGCCTTTGCCCGAATTCACCGGGTAACCAATTACAGTGACTCTCCCATCTTTGATCTTGTTCAGAAATGCCCGTGTATTGTCGGTAGAGCCGTCGTCAACTACTATGACTTCAAAACTCTCGGAGACCAGCGACTCAAACTTCTTGATAGCAGATTGGAGCGCAGCTGTAACCTTGCTACCTGCGTTGTAGACTGGCATTATAATTGATACAGCTGGAACAGTCTCCTGTAGTTGGACTAGAGGCTCGACCAGAGAAGTATTCTGGCGTGCATCAAGTGTTAGCTTCGGCAATTGTAAACC
>JBOGRL010000096.1:0-4765 GCA_050749505.1 Nitrososphaerales archaeon | reverse complement strand
GTTTTTGACTGATACGGACAAAAGTGAAAACACGCAGATGCCCAATGAAAGCATCCTCCGCATAACCGACGAGCTAGTCCGCCAGGTAGACAGAACTAAGAGACTGGTACTCAGTATGATAATTGCTGTTGTTGTTGCAATACCCGTGTCTTGGCACCTTTCCCCGCTCCTTCTTCGAACCTCTGACGATTTCGCATTTGCAGGTTACGTGACAATCTTGATTGCAGCTGCCTTTCTTGGATTAGGAGTAAGGCAGTGGCTTGTGCTTTCGAAATGGACCAAGAAATACAAGAAATACAAGGAACTGCAGGAAAGGATCGATCGAAAACTCGATTTTGAAGGAGGAGGATGAACTTACCTTCATAGAAATCACAAATAAGGGCAAGGAAGCCATTCGTACCCATCTGGAGAACATGCAAACGCTGGCTTCCAGGTTTCTGTCTTAATGGCGGCCGCTTTGGGCGACAAAAAATGTCTTGCAGATGCTTCTTCATCGGCATCGTCTCTCTCCTTCAGGGAGCTCCGGCGTGCGGGCGACCCTCTCGCCGCCAATTTTTCTTCTCTGTGGAACAAAATCGCTCTACGAAGCACCCCAAAAGGAGCTCGCAATGATCGGCTTTTAAAGCAGGGCAGAGTGAAAGCACGGTTGAAAAACGAAGAGGAGGATCTGGTTTTTCTGGTATAGGATGGGCGGGGGACCGTTTTCAATATCAACCCGGGGTGGGAATAATAATGACGGCGCTAACCTTCCTGTAACATTTCCTCAAGGATTCGTAAGGAGAACCCTTTTGTCCCGGAGCGTATGACACCCCCTCTTGTAGGATAACCCGAGATGATAGAAAGTGTCATGATAGCTAGAATCTTTTTCATCTGGGTTCTGATCCTGTTCTTCAGGAAAGCTTGTCTTGTTCTACAGCTATCATGATTTGGAAAAGGAGGAGATACGATCGGCATGGGTAGCCGAAGATCATATGAAGGCTTGGCCGTAAGGAATTACTCTGAACAATAGTTGAAAGTTGACAAACGCAAAGGAGTACTCGCCAAGATGTATAAAGCGGGCCCGGTGGGATTCGTAGCTAGATAGATTCAATTTGTGGATTCTGTTTTCGTTCTCTAGTACTTTCTGAAGCAAGATAGCTGGGCTGCGATCAATCAGTTTAAGGCCTTGTTTGACGTAGTACGCTTGATGTGAATTCAGCTCAGCGTAAAGCGCGTAATCACCTGCTACGGTACGCATCCGAAAATACAATTCCAAGAAATCATCATACTATCTTTTGATTCCTCACGAACAAATGAGAAGGCCAGAGCTAGACGATGGAGACGTTCTAACACTAGGACTTATGGGAATCGAAAGAGGAGCTGAAGAAGAGGATGTACCCGAGCTTCGACCTACGTGCGATCAGAAATTATGAACTGCCCAAAAGATCGCTCAAGGATGGAGTACATCCCAGAGATGAGCGAACCCAGGTACAGGAAATTAGTATTTTACTGCCATAACTGTAGAGCATTCAGAATTACATACGAGCCTGATAAAGAGAAGCTTTTCGCAATGCTACTTGACGGAATAGACTTTGGCAGCATCCTCGCTCCAAAGATAAGACAAAGATTGTCTCCCTCATGAACATAATAGATGGCGAAGTAGTTCATAGCATCTCTTCAGCTGTCGTACTTTTCAGCTCGCTGCTTGAAAAGCCAAAGGATCTCGTAAGAGAACATCCACCCCACGTACAGTTATCTAATCACTCAAGGTTGCTACCCTGTTCTAAACATTAGATCATCTTCGATAAAGCGTATTGTCAAATAATGGCGAAAAAGATCTTTGAGGGGAGTCCACGAATCGACAAAAGCAAAAATGGCAATTTCTCTTGCGGTGTCAGCCAGTATTGTGATTGCAATAATCGCAATAGTCGCCCTTGGTGTTTTTTACCTCAGCGGCGCCCTCAACACGGGAACCGCAGTGAATCCATCTTCCTCTTCGACTAATCCAAGTGCTTCTGCGGTATCTGGAACGAATACGTCATCGTCATTTTCAACTTCTTCGCTTGTGCAGGATGCTACTAGTAGCTCAAACAGCAGTGCGCCGCATTCAACAGTCATCACATTCATATCCACATCCTTTACAACGACCATCACAGCGCATTCAAATTCAACTACTTCGGGCTTGACATGCACCCCTGCAGCAACTGTGACCTCGAGCCTGAACTATACAGAGACGCTCACGCTGTGTCACCAACTAACTACGCTGAACACGACTTACGCGGGCAGTTCCTCGACAACTTCCTAATCTGTGTCGAGCCAGAAAGCTTCTAGCTATATCCTTCCTTCTCATATTCAATAGAGGCTATGCTCAAACAATAAGGTTTCGTTATCTCCTCTTGTCTCGCGAAGGGATAGAAGGCTAAGAAACTACATCGCAGGCCTGAGAAGCACTGCCACAGGGATATCCACGCTTCAGAGAATTTCTTAATCGTAGATGGAATAAAGGCCTGAGATCTCTGATATCCAATGTCATGAGGTACTGATCTGATGCCGCTAACGAGACGCTCAGCAGGCCCCCTTAGAAATTGCGCTTAAGCCGGCAAGGTCGCATTTGAGGGAGTAGGCGGAGCCACTCCACCGGCGGCTTCCGATGCATCCAGAATTGTCATGCTGGTCTACTTGGAACCTTATCAGATATTGCCAGCCGATGAGAGGGTCTCTTCAGCGGAGTGGAACCACATTCTAGCGTATTGCATTTACGCCAGCAGATCTCGAAGTCACAGGTTTTGCGGGTTAGAAGAAAAATCCGTATGCCCCTATGAACAGTGCAGCCGCAATTGCCCCGACGATTGCTCCGATGACTACGTAGACCACAAGCGTCGCGATAACTGTGACAATCAGGTAAGATAGTACTTTGTCCTTGGGGGCATTCGTGAGAATCGGAATCGCCTGGTAGAGGATGTAAAGACCGTACAGCAATCCAAGAATGGTGATGAAGCTAATGAACGGAATGATATTGAGAATACTGATGAGAAAAGCAGGCGTGAAAGCATACGCGGCCATTCTAGTTGCCCTAACTTGCGTCGTGGTCGTCGACCCGAAATTCGGAGCTACTTTCCAGATGATGAATCCTACCACGAAAACTGCCACGATGTCGAGTATGTAGGTCAGAACCGCAGTGACAAAGGCGAATCCAACGAAGGATGAAAAAACTCGATAATACCAGAGATCGCCTATGAGCGTGGCGATAAACGGGATCGCCGCCAACACTGCAACGTAATTTACGATGAGAGTTTGAATTGGAACATCGTTATCACGATTTGCTGTCATGAACCCGATCGGATTCTTTACCAACGCGATAGCGTCATTGAACGCTGAAGTTATTTTGTTTGAAGCTTTGGTGCCGCCACTCCCAGTTGACGAGTAATTTGAGGGCTGTGGAGAAGGAGAGGATGCGCCGGCAAGATTGGTCGCGAGTTTAAGGCTGGCTCCGCATTTTTCACAGAAATCTGCCCCGTCGGGATTTGGTTCGCCACATTTATTGCAATACAATTCTTGTAAACGCAGCCCTCGTAAAGGCAACGGGATTTATGCGTTTGCACGCATTCGATTTGTAGATTAGGACATTTTGAGCCATCCGTGTACGAAACCACTGAAAAATGATGTTTGGTTTGAGTTAAAGTATTACGGGATTTTCCTAGGCCACCAACAAGAATCAGCTGACATCGTGAAACAAAAAAATGAATTTCTTCAACCCAATTGTGACCCATATCGAACCCGACCTCCAGCTCAGCTCTGGTCTAGAATCCCTTTGGGAATAATCACTGCTGGAGAGTTCCCAAGGCATCGAACTTTCCGCTCGAAAACTCGGTAGATCGGTGAGTCAGTTACTATTTGTCATACCGGCACTTGAAAACGTTTGGCGATTCTCTTTTCATTTGTTTTTTCCAAATGCATCGTCCAAAGAAAGCACGTTCGCGGGTCCTTATAGCAGGGATTATCGAAGGGGTTAAGCGCTCTATTTTCCCACATTCGACTTGTTTGGTAAAGAATCGCCCTAGCTGATATCAGAATCATGATGGAGTTGCAACTGTCAGATTGCTCTGTCATTCCTCCTCTCATTAGCCGCGCCAATTGTTGCCGAACCTCGATTCGTCGCGTTGGATAACTGCTTTTGAGGAGAGATACTTCATGCCCGTCAGACTGGCTCGAACTGCAATTCAATAATCCCAAGGCCGATCTTGCTGCTGGTTGGGCGAAGAGAATAGGCGCCGAACATACCCTTGAGGTAACTTTCCATGCACTCTGTCATCTCTTTTGAAAGCGTGGAGATGTACCTGAATACGTAGCGAACTCTGTCCTCATCGTTCTCATCTCTAACCGACTTGAGCTCAGTCACCCTCGATGGAAATGCGAACTGGAGCTGGTCGACGAGCTTAATCAAATCCTCCCTTTTCGGATAGTTTACCGACAAAAAGATACCAAAGTTCTTCCCGCATTCCCCGCACACTTCCAGAAGCTTCTTCTTGTCAGACGAATATGCGAGCTTCACCACCGCTTCGATGAGCTCTCTGCTGAACAGGGGCGTGCCGCCAAAATCCTTCGACATCTTCGCAAGCTTCCACGAAGGATAAATCTCCTGTGGGATGCCGCCTTCCTTGCAAACGGAGATGATGCTCCTCATGCACTCGTTCGCAAACCCATAGAGCGTCTTGCCCTGACGGGTAGCCTCGTCGGAGAGGTCCGTTGCAACGCTTGAATCGACGGATATGCTACTCTTTGGCAA
>JBOGRL010000095.1:0-6709 GCA_050749505.1 Nitrososphaerales archaeon | reverse complement strand
ATACACGATTCAGCTTTATACAAATAACACTCTCGCAAAGTATCCTGCAATCACGAACATCACGTTGGTCACAGGTCTTTCAGACCGGACTCAGATCATTCGATTTCATGTCTCCGTATTGAGCTATCTATTCATCAGTCCGTCTTGGACAATTCTCCAAAACAGTAACGGATCGGCTTTCTATCTGACGTATTATCCAGGCGGTGCGACGATTCCGACAGCTTTTGATCCCACGGACAACTTGCTCTATACTGCCCATCAGACGCAAGGCTGGATTCAGATCAACTCTGCTACTTGATGCGCTGGGGTATTTTTCCTATTCGATAGATGATTTATTCATATGACGAACATCATGCGGTATTCTTCCGCATCACGATACATATCCCAGATAATCCGCCCGTCATTTCTATCCCTGAAGGTAAAATAGGCTTGAACTGACTCAAATGCATAGAGTGCACGCTGTTGCATCGCTTCGTTGGTTCCAGACCTGCCTTCAAATCTGCGATCTCCTTGGTACTAGTCTTGGCATTGATTGTTGTGATAGCAGTCGCCGGACTTGGCGCCGCCCTATATTTACAACTGCCCACTACAACAACTTCATCCGCTCCTCCTCCGCCAACATTGCAATCATCATCTTCAGCATCATTTTCAGGCAGCACCAGCTCTACATCAGTGAGAAATATTTCTTCAAGTGTTCTGACAACTGAAACCAGTTCATCAAACTCAACTGCTTCTTACACAAACGCGTCAACTAGTAAATCAACATCGACTTTTACATCTTCTTGTGCCATATCTACATCGATGATGTCAGGTTCTGGTGATAGCTCGCCGCCTAAGAACACTGTGGCAAGCCTGCCGATTCAGGTAGGGATTGGTGCCCCTACAAACCCGTTTGTTTATGATTCTCAGGACAAATTGATCGAAGTTATAGGCGGTGAATACGGAAACACGCTGTTCCAGATCAACGCGGTAACTAATCAGGTTCTATGCTCAATCCAGTTGTCGGGGCTCTACGCGAATGGAACCCCTTACCGCGACGCGACCGGCATCACCTACGATTCTGCGAATGATCAATCGTACGTCGCGATGCACGACTGGATTCTCGCCTTCAACGCCAAGACTCTTCAGCTTGTTTCAAACATGACTGGGATAAGTTACGATAGCGGGCCCATTGTCGCAGATCCATACAATAATATTGTTTATGTTCCTTCATGCAACGAAGCAAATCGCTCTACCCCGATGTTGATTGAGATCTCCGGAAACAACGACGCCGTGCTAACTAATCATGAAATTATTTTGTCTGCGCCGTCCAATAATAATTATGGTTGTTCATCCGGACAGACGCTCTTTGACACCTACAATAAGCTGCTCTACACATTTGCTGCGAATGGGACTGCTTCAAGTGACTACCTGTTCATGATCAATACTTCAAGCTCCTCAGTCGTTGGGCACCTGTCTTTTTCGCAACCGGGCAACAGGTTCATGGACTATAATCCAAATAATGGAGACCTGTATTTAGCGAGAGGGGCCTACCAGGAAGGAGCGGGCTGTTGTCACGCCTTCATCATACCGAACGACAACATCACGATATTCAATGCACTTCAAACAATTTCTTCATTCAAGGCGAACCCCGGCAATCCGAATTCCACGATTCAGTATATCGCTTACGACTCGCAATCAGCTAAACTATTCGTTACCAATGGAACCGTCCAACAATTCTCTCAACCTGCGAGCGGATTGTTTAATGGAGCTAACTACACTTCAGTGTCAGCTTTCAATTCATCTTCCTCCAACGCCCTGTCTTCTACAATGACTTTTCCTTCGAATGTGGGTGACATCTTCATCAACCCGGTTCGAGATTATCTATATGTGGCTGAAGGCACTCACATCTATGTTATTGACCTATGAAAGTCCACAAGAATTGGTTGCGATTTCGCTCTAAGAAGGATAACTTATTCTGGTTTCACGACATAGCGACGAAGGAATCCAGCATCTCTTTCACTTTTTGTGATCGACTAGCAGCGTTTAGTTGGAAGTAAAGTAGATCAAGCCCGAGTTTCTGTCCTAGAAGTTATCCAAAATCCTGATAGGCTAGATCGAAGAGCAAAGGACGCTCAAACTCCCCGCCGGAGTCAAAAGTCCAGAAGCTGATGTATCTTTTTACTTCTAAAATTATTGCGAGCTTTGTAGGATTTTCTTACTCCTAGACAAGCGTCTATTTCTTGGAGCTCAAGAGCATCCAGATTCTGCTGCGATAGGAGCAATATTTCTTTGAATCGAGGGGCGCATTCTCGTCCTAAAAAAGGATAATTCGAAGCACACAGTACTTTGCTCATATTTCTCATGAATAAGGTTACTACATGATCGTACTAGACCGGCACAAGTTTGCTATCAAAATTATTCGATTCCACTCCCCACTTTTTGTGCATATATGGTATTCACCCACTGACCTACGAAAAAGGACCAATCGTGGGGAGTAGTTTCGAGTGCTTCGGTAACGGTGCCAGGCTGCAAAATGTACGTCTTGTTTAAACCGTATATTGCAAGGCCAAGCATCTTACTTGGTGATGGCGAATAGCTCTTGGTAATGTAAGTCCGGAAGGCAATCACGGCGTTAGACAGGTTCTCGCCGAGAGGGTGATGGTAAGTCGTGTTTGCATACCAGTCCGGGATCGCATAGATGACCGGGCACTTCGCATATTGTGACGTGTACTGTATCTGCCCATCAACAAACTGCACGTACTGGGCCAAATCGCTTGTGCCAGATTCAAAGAGCATGGGAGATACAAAATTTATCAATGATGTCACGTTCTGGAAGTAAACGGTATCCCAGCCCCACTCATGGCCAGGGGGTTCATAGGGATAAACTGTCATGCTATTTGTTCCTAGTAGAAAGCCAGGTGCATCTTGTTCGATGCTTGCTCTAAAAGTGCTTAGCATTTTCAAGAACTGCGGACTGTCATTCGAGACTGGCTCCAGATCAAGGAGAAGCCCGTCAAACCCTGCCTTGTAAAGTGAAGTGATAGTCTCATTAATTCCGTAGGAAGTATAATCTGCTATTATTGCATCTGGGTCGTCTTGCGTTCCCGTCCAAGCGATGAACTGGAATCGAGGATGATTAATGCCCACGGTTTGATCAAACCTCACGATCAAACTTGTGTCAAGCGAAAAGTTGTCCTGCAAGCTCGCGTCCTGATCCAAATTGGGGAGGTTGAAGTAAAGATAAGTAACATTCGCGGTGGAAAGATGATGTACTAATGAGGAAAAAGCTGATTGGTTCCAAGCCATAATATCTATCGGGGTAGCAAGAAAGTATCCATTTGACTTCACACGATGCGGGGCTGGAGGGTCAGCAGCGTAAACAGTCGTTGTGTTTGTTGTGGTAAAGCTCTTTGTTAGTGTCGTTGTGGCCGTTGCTGTCAAGATCGTCGTGATCTGACTTGTAATCGTGGTAGAGAGGGTGGTGGTTGTCGTAATGATTGAAGGGGTTGTAAGAGTAAAAGTAAGGCTGGAGTCAATCTTCCCCATGGCCCCTGAGCTCGCTACCATGAGCATGGATAAAATCAAGGTAAGAACTACAATAGCCACCACCTCCGCTACAAGCAAGGGTCGCAATTTTTTCTCACATTGAGACTCCGTTAGGGAATCGCTTATCTTGTGGTCGAGAAGGAAGGCTATGTCTGATCAGATAACTGATACTCTGGAAGCTCACTGGGCAGGATCACGGTGAATCCATTGTTTGCTAGATACGCCATGTCTTGCTGGAAGTTTGTGACGTTGACATAATATGTGGTGCCAGCAACGTGGTCGTCAACATGGTGCATGAATATGCCTATGACGTTACTTCCTGATGCTTGGTTCACAACCGAGTTGAAGTAGGATAGTGATTCATTGTTTGCTGCATCTATTTCGTACCACTGGGTGTGTATGGTATCAAAGTTATAGTTTGTAATGGCCGAATTATGATCCTGACCATCAGGGTACACGTGTGAAAAGCCAGAGGCATAGATGTAGTTCATGGCAGTTGAATTATCGACGCCTGAACCGTAAGGTAGAGAGAATGACGGGACATACGTTATTCCATTGTTAAAGAGCATCTGCCTTGAGAGATACACCTCTGAATAGAGTCCTGAGCAACTGAGTGTGGTCAGGTCGGCATGCGTCATACTGTGGTCTGATATCTCGTAACCGTTGTCGTACAGCCACTGGAACTCTTGCCAGCTAAGGTTGACCCAACCGTCGCCAAAGGAGTAACCTTGCCCTTGGTTTGTAATCGCGCCCGTGATTGCTAGGAATACAGCCTTGAAGTGGTACTGCTGCAATACGGGAAGCGCGTTAATCCATTGATCCTGGAAGCTGTCATCAAACCTTAGTACGACGTATTTCTCATTGGGATTGAGGGAAATCAATTCCTGCCCGACGTTACGCGCCGATGTAGTGAGCGCGGGGGATGGAACGCCACAGATTGAGCTGGTACTGCTGCTGCTCGTTGTTGTCGACAAGGAGGAGAAAGAAGTATAGGTGCTTGTTGTAGTAGTAGTTGTTGTTGTCGTGCTCCCGGTCGGGATGAGTAGTACTTCGCCGACGTACAGAATGTACGGAGATTGGATATTGTTGGCTTCTGCAATATTCTGCCACGGCACATTGAATTCCTCACCTATGAGATACAGATAATCACCAGATTTGACTGTGTATGTTGTGCGTGACTGTGATGAGGAGCCGGAAGAGGAACCGGAGCTCGTTGTTGTAGTTGTCGTTGTCGCGGTAGACTTCGAAGTCAGAGTCGTTGTTGACAGTGATGAGGAAGAACCACTAGAGGAACAGGAGACTGATGTCACTGTTCCGCTGGAGGGAATTATTAGCTGCTGCCCAACGTAGATGAAGTACGGCGGCGTAATACCGTCAGCCTGGGCTATATTCTCCCAATTGATTCCAAAATTCAATCCTATCTGATAAAGTGAATCGCCAGATTGAACGGCGTAGTACAAAGGTTGGAGCGCCGGGGTGGAACTGCATGAAGCAGAAGTGGTACTTGACGATCCTCCCAATCCGCCACCCAGCGGAATGATCAGCGTCTCTCCGACATAGATTATGTAGGGCGGCTGAATGCTATTTGCCTGTGCGATGGATTGCCAGGAAACGCCCAGCTCCTGACCAATCTTGAAAAGACTATCACTGGATTTCACTACATAGGTTGTAGCGTTGCTAGCAGCAGTTGCCGACGTGGAGGTAACCAACGCAAAAACAGCGAGCATGAGGATAAGTAGGGTTGGCAGCGTAACTACGACAACTCTCTTGATTCGCAATATAACAGAATGTTAGTTCCATATGGTTATTATATTTCGTGAAGATATGGAGCCTAACTCGTGTATAGAGATATTGTTCCTTAATTTCGGGAGGAAAACCGTGCCTCGGAATTTGACCGAAGAGGAAGGTTTCGTATAAAAGTTTAAGGCATTTACGCACTTTTTCTCCTCAGGCCTAGGACGCCAGTCTTTATGGTCGTTTTGGCAAACTCCCACATCTCCTTCTTGCTGAGTTTGGTCTTTCCGGCCCTTCTAATCTCAAACGTGTAGGGAATTTCAGCAAAAGTCATCTTCGCTTTTTTGTAGGCGTACAAGCTCTCAACTTGGAACGAGTATCCCTTGCTCGAAATTCGATATGCAGAGAGAGCTTCGATGGCGCGTCGACTGAGCAGTCTGTACCCTGATGTCGAATCTGCCGCAGGAATCCTGAGGAAAATCCTTGTGAGCAGATTTGCTCCCTTGCTGACAATCCTCCTGCCGAGAGACCAGTCCGCAGCGCCACCGCCTTGGATGTATCTCGATGCGATTACGATGTCTATCCCTGTGGAGGCGACCTTGGTCATCTCTACGAGCAACTCGGGGGGATGCTGGAGATCAGCGTCAATTTCCCCAACAAAATCTGTGTTGAATTTTGAAATTGAATACGCGAATCCATCCATGTATGCTGACCCTATGCCGTCTGGCTTGGCCCTTTGGACCAAGTCGACGTTATCGTATTTCTCTGCCAGACTCTTGACCTTGTCTGCTGTTCCATCCGAGCTATTGTCATCGACTATAACAAGTCTGACATCGAAAGAAAGCCGATCTCTGATTTTTTCGATTCTTTCAATCAACGCTTCAATATTCTCAGTTTCATTGTACGTCGGTACAACCTGGCAGAGAAGTTTCTTTCCAGACGATCGTAGTTCATCATTTTGCATTATCAAATCATCTTGGATTCAAAGACGGGATAAATACATACAAACTGGAACTGAACCGTAATAAACTGCAGCTATTATCATGTCCATATCTTGAGATTGGCTCTCCTTCGATTATGGGTAGGAATTGTTCAGGCAAGTTATCCTGACCATGCGTCTTTCAACTATCTATCGGAAGGCGCCTTTCTCTTCTCAGCGGGTACAAATTGGGGGTTCTCTTGGGTAGATCCTCGTGATTTTCTCAACACCATGTCCCTTCCTGATGCAGGCCAGCCCCAAAAGAAAGGGGGACGGGTCCAGATTAGGGAATCTCGTACAAGCCCACAACCTTGGAAGACCAAAAGAGGGTTTTCCTCATCTGATTTTATTGTAGAAGGATAGGCAGTTTCGTTCGAAGATGCGTAAGCTGCTTCCATATTTGCAAAGCTCGTTTTATGCTTCTTCTTGAACACTGCTGTGTTACCTTAGCGTCATTTGATCAAGGGG
>JBOGRL010000094.1:0-3317 GCA_050749505.1 Nitrososphaerales archaeon | reverse complement strand
AAGTTAGGGCCTCTCCTTTCATGACGTCAGAGTTTTACTTATCCATTTTCAAAAAAATGTAGTTGAAAAACTGGAAAAAGTGGACCGGCTGGGATTTGAACCCAGGACCCCCACCATGCCAAAGTGGTACTAGTCTACTCGGCTAAGCTGAGCAGAATCCTACCAGGCTAGACGACCGGCCCGCGCAAATCCATTGATTAAGACTTGTTGTTAAAAGCATTATTTCTCCGTTACAACCGTTCCAATTCTCGCATCAAAAATAATAAGGCCTAGCGAATCCGAGACTCTGAAATCATTTATTAACTGTTCGAGTAAAACTGTCCGACGATGCGGCGATCGTCTAGACGCAATTTGTCCGTTGCAACATTGATGCTCAAAATGCGGGAAATCCTGGTCTAGGACATCAGCCTGCCAATCTCTCGCATGTAAAATTGAGAGCAGTACGCTGGTAACCCGGGTTCAAATCCCGGTCGCCGCACTCCTGTTTCAGGTCTTAAAATAGAATATTATTTTAGTAGGATAGGTAATGGAAAGCGTCCTAGAAGTAGACCCTTTGACCGAATTCTTTTCTGCGATCAGGAATCCAAACACTAGGCAGAACTACGAAAAAGATCTAGGGAAATTTTTTGATTATCTGAAGATTGATCAAGAAGGCGGCTCTACTACACTAAAGGATCAGGCCCGCGCCTTTACAAAGAAAGCAAAATCAGATCTTCAGTGGGCGACCTACCAGATCACCGCTGACGTCCAAGCTCAGAAGCTCCGCGTGGAAAAAGGAGAGATAGCCGACTCGAGGGTCGCCAACCTGTACAAGCCGATTCGGTTGTTTTGTGAAGAAAATGACATCATATTGAACTGGAAGAAGCTAGCCCGCAGGATGCCAAGGGGAAGGGGTGCAGCCAACGACCGGGCGCCGGCCTTGCAGGAAATCAAGACGACTCATCGTTGGCAGAGACTCGCGAAGATTCCTGCAAAGATGTGGGATGATTACCGCCTCTGGGTATGGGATTTACCTATTCCATACTCTGCCGGGTCGCCGGCTTACATTTAGCTACGAAAGAATGAGAAAAAGCTGTGACCGAAAAGGTTTCAGTTCATACTTAGTCCAAGTCAAACAGCGATTCCTAGTTTATGATTGGCCGCTTACTCATGTCGCGCGCATCGCCTTCCTCTTCGTATCTTCATGTGAGCTCTTGGTTAACGGCTCTCATTTTCCTCTTGAATCCTGGAACCTCACCAATTCGGCCCTCGGCCTCCTCTCTGATTGCGAGCTTGAGGCATGATCGCAGGTGAGCCAAGCGCAGATGGAGGATTGCAGTGGAAGCTTGTCTGAGTTTGTTTCTTTGTACTCGTCATCCTCCTCCAGCTCTTGCTGTTGTTGCTTTTCCTCGTCATTGTTGTGTTCGCTGCTATTGGTTGTGGTGGGCAAGAGAGAGAAGCACTCGAAGGAATCTAAAAATGCAAGGAGCGATATAAAAAAATTGGTGGAGCAAAACTCGCCCAACCAATTCAAGCGGAGTTGATCAAACTTGCAAAATAAACTAACAACCAAGCTCAAATAGTGAACATCAGAGCGAAGCTTTCGCGGGTTGGAGGATTAAGAATGCAAATGGAACAAGATTTTAATCCTGATGATATAGTAAAGAGCCTTTTTCTTTTGTAAATTCTGCCGAGGGTCTAAAGCATTCTTGGGCGAAAAGTATCTTGAAAGATGCCTCATTCACATGGAACTAAGACCAAAGGATTGTCCCACAATCAAAGCGCCTGGATATACCATACGGAACTCCGGAAAACTATTAGAATAGTCACAACAAAGACTCGCTGCTAGCGGCAGTAATCGTTCTGGAAAAGTGAAAGCCTTGTCCAAAGATAGCGAGTGAAATGTCCTTGTGAATATTTTACTCACCGGTACGGAAAGAAACAAAACACAAGAAAAGGGGGCAAACCAACCTTGTCATACCTCATAAATTTCGATCGAGAGAGTCAACAGCTCATAGCGAGACCCGCAAAAATAAAACAGGTACTTGTCGTCGGGAAGGGACACTGCCTATGGGCGGCGATTGATGATCTCGAAAGAAAGCTCCTTCTCGAAGGTAGGTTACAGCAGGTTGAGAACGAGAGACTGCAGACGCCTCCCCAAACGGCCAATGAGAGCAAGAGTGAAGTTAGGCAGGAGGAGGAAGAAGGAGGAAGAAGGAGGGAGGAGGAGGGAGGAGGAGAAGAGAAGGAGGAGAAGAAGAACAACAAACGACGTCTAGTCTTATCCGTAAGGAACAGATTTGATTGTTAAGGCGAGCGTATTTGCAGAAAGTTTTATAGCTAAAGAAAAACCGGAGAGAAGGAAGGCGGCCAACCGCGCGGCCGAAACTTCTGGGATAGCATATCTTCCTTTCTAGTCCTCAGAACACGCGTTTCTAGGTGAACAACTTAGTAGTCCTTTCCTCGGCCATTGCCGTTCTTTGTGAGTTAATGCCGGCTAGACTCTGGAGGGATTCGTACACCTCAAGATACTTGAGTCCTCTGGGAGTTGTCTGATAAAGCTTTGACATTTCTTGCTCGTCCAATACTTTCTTGATTAGATCCGAGGAAATCATGAACTGAAGATACTGAGATACGACCACGTAACTCAAATTTGACTTGTACATCAGGTGAGTCTTCAGAGCCCCGGTTCTTGCTATATTGAGAATGGCTGCTACGATTTCCATCCTGCTCCTGTTCTTGAACCGGCTTGGGCTCGTTTGCTTTCCCTTCGTTGGCTCGACAGTTAATATTTGCGACATTATCCATAACCGAAGTCTCGTGTTAGACTACGGATATTTCAGTAGTAAGATTATTCTAGCATTTATTGATCACAAACATGGCCCTTGTATTTGTTAAGAAAACGTTTCGAATCAACCGACCAACCAACTAGCCGAGCTGGTACCGTCGATAACGAAATCAGTCATTCTTTGTCATTTGGTGGGAGTGAATGGGGTACGAGTTCGTCCAACTGCTTTAGCGCGACCACCGCTCCAGCCTGCGCGAGGCCCTCGGCGTTTTCCAAGATGAACCCCCACTTTTCAAGCCAATGGTCTAATGCCACTGGCCTCCTTTCGCTATATTCTCTCTTCGAGCCCAGTCATGTTGCGATTGACCACCTTATTACAGGGGCGCGACTTTAAAATATTGATATGAGTGTAGGACTTACGCAGTTGGCCGAAAAGCTTTCGGCCTAGTTAGCTCTCTCCTGTTTAACGTCCCTTCGAATTGTCCAACCTTCCCAGATGCAATGACGAAGATTACATCAACTTCCTCATAGCAGCTCAGAAGCAATTCAC
>JBOGRL010000093.1:0-3210 GCA_050749505.1 Nitrososphaerales archaeon | reverse complement strand
GCAGATATGGAGGAGACAAATTATTGGTCTCGAAGGCGATGACGAGCAGGCTACGGAAGCAAGATGATCTGCAATCCGTGATTTTGTTTCAAAGTAACTGACCTTTTCGGAGGAGGGATCTGGGTCACCGACCGCTGATCGAGTAAACTGCGCGCCTACTTTATTGACTCCCGCCTTATCGCGGGATCAAGCTTCGGATACTGCATGCGTAATCGCTCCAGGTGGTTGACGATCGCACTCGCGACAATCAGGTCCCTGAACCACTTGTGGTTTGCCGGGACTACGTACCACGGAGCCCAACCGGTGCTCGTTTTCTCGAGCGCGTCTTCGTATGCCTTCATGTACTCCTTCCAGAGTTTTCGATCTGGAAGATCGTTCGGGCTGAACTTCCACTCCTTGGTAGGGTCTTTTAGGCGGTCTTCCAGTCTTTCCTCTTGCTCTCCCTTGCTGATGTGAAGATAGAACTTTACTATCAGAGTTCCTTCATCTGAGAGCATACGCTCAAAATCGTTGATCTCTTTGTACCTTTGCATCCACACCCTTTCGGGGACAAGCTTGTGCACCCTTTCAACCAAAACTCCCTCGTAGTGGCTCCTGTTGAATATCACGATCTCTCCGTTTCTGGGAACGCGCTTGTGAATCCGCCAGAGGAAATCATGATCTTTCTCTTCCTGGGTCGGAACTCCAAAACTCACCACGCGAACACCTTGGGGGTTCACTCCTTCGAACACAAGCCTGATCGTACTATCTTTCCCGCCGGTGTCCATCGCCTGTAGAACGAGGAGCACCTTGTGTTTTCGCTCCGCGTACAGCCTTTCCTGGAGAGCTTCGAGTCCTTTCTTCAGCCTGTCGATCTTTTCTAGCGCATCTTTTTTGTCCCCGTCAAAACTAGAGGTGTCATCAGGATCCCAATCATCCAGCCGGACCTTCTTTTGGTTCTGCATGATACGAAATTTCTTAATGTCCAAGATTTTTTCTCCCGCTTTTCCCCCAAAAAAATCCGGTTGCGCGTGGATTCTCTGGAGTTCGTACTTTTCTTGGGCGTAAGCGAATATTATTACTTTCTCGGCATCTTTTCTCCCGTCACAATGTAAACGACAGAGTCCCCGATGTAGGAAGAGTGGTCCGAGATCCTCTCGAGGTACCTCAGTATTAGAGCGGCAGACATTGCACACCTTACGTCTTTGTACTGGTCATGTATCATCTTCGAGGCAGCTAGACTGGGCAAGGGAATAACTTCCCAATTTTCGCCAGACCCCGGCGCCATTCCGCAATACGCTTGGATATCAGACAAGCTGCTAAAGTTTCAAGAGCTATCTGGCGCTTCGGTAGAACCGCCGAACATCACCACTAAGACCCTGAAGGCCTACCAAATAGGAGCTAGGTACGACATTGAAAAAGTCAACGAAGAGCTTGGCTCGTTGTTGTCGCTCGCCTACGACGCTGGAGGAAGCATCGCACAGCGACTCGCTCAGTCGTAGTCTTGGGGTTGGATGAGAACCTTACGACGGAGGCAGAATTCAAGCGCTCGGAGCTCAGGCCCGACGAAATAACGAAGTCGGCCTTAAGAGCGGCGCCAGGCGGGCACGATTTCAGAGCACCCCTGAAGATGCCTACCATGTTTACGAGCGTAATCGGAGGCATGAGGGATCGTCTGATTTACTTCTTACACGTTTGTTCACACGGTTAGATAAGGATTTAATGATGCTGAGAAAATAGTCTTCTCTTACAATAATGATATGGAGCGGGACGAGATGCCGCAATGCACTATATCGGACTGTAGACAAAGGTTGTAGAATTGGTCAGGAAACAGTACCCGTACGGCGGCGAAGGATTGCCCTCTTCGTTATACCAACAATTAGCTCCGGCAGGTTCGTTTGCATGGTTTACATACGGATACCAGACTGTTATCGTATAGTTTCCCATGCCAGAACTCAACCTGTCCACGCAGCCAGAAGACGTTGCAGCCTGACTGGCGCAGTTGAAAATTATGGCTGAAGAAAATTCGTGGGAAATGCAAGGAGTAGGAATGCTGTTCACAGTACAGCCTCCTGACGAAGGTGAAGAAAGAAAATTGCCTATCGTAGGAAAATTATTTGACGGAATAACTGTGAAATGCGTCAGGACCAGATCTCCCCATTCGTCTCCTGCGACGAGCGTATAGCTTGACTGCAGCGAGGATCCGAGGTTGTTATAGGGCATCATTCCTCCGCTTCTGTTACTCGCATAGACGGTTGCCGAGTAAGTTGCCGTGAAGGGAAACTCTCCCTTCATGGTTTGTTGATTTTCAGATGAAATATAGTATCCGGAATAGTGTCCTTCATCATTTTTCGGGAGAAATGAATAGCTACTGATGTTCACTGCTGCATTCGCCGGGCATTCAATTGAGGCCCAGATGGGTAGCGCGCTAGCTAGGGAGAGATTACTTGTCTCATAGTATCCTCGCAAGATTGCAATTCCTGCAGGAGAATAAATCTTGTTTTGGCTGCTTCCGGTATCACACGGATCAGATAACAACCCTTTGAAACCCCAATTGTCTGTTGCAGTAAGATTGTTTTGCGTTGGACTAATGTTAATTATTGACCATGAGATCTTTATCGCATCCTCACTTGGAACATCGGTGGCGTTTGTGCCTACAAAAAGTTCTAAACCTAACTTGGAGTCACTGGTTTGAGTAGTCGCTACATAGCTCGTGGTAGATACCAAGTCCTCAGTCGAGAAGCCGCTAGTATCAGTCGGGATGGTTGTGGTTGACGAATTGCTTGAAGTCGTCGCATTAGTTGTGTCCAAAGAATTTGACAAAATTGCGCCGTACACTACGATAGATATGATCGCGACTATGAGAACTGCTGAAGTTAAAACACGGAGCGAAATCTTGGAAATCTTCAAGCTACAACATCAGAGCAACAATCATAGAAATTGCATGAGTGATTTGAAGGTTGGTCCATTCCATTGAGTGCAACATGATTGTATTCGCTCAATTTGCTACAGCTTTTAGATTGCTCAACGACAAAACTGAAGTTCCGTAGAACCGCGATACCCAGAGACAAGAAGTCATGGTTATTTATATTTTCACGAATAAATGCCTTGTTGCACTATATCCGATTTTCTTCTCTTGTGTTCATCCTCCCTCTTCAGACGAGGCGGGTTTCTTTCATTGGATGACTGTCCCTCCCCTGTGAGCTGCCAAGATATTGTAAGTCAGACATT
>JBOGRL010000092.1:0-5725 GCA_050749505.1 Nitrososphaerales archaeon | reverse complement strand
CTGTCGGATCTCTTCCAGCAGCAGAAATTTTTACAAAAGCTCTTGAAAAATTGCAAAAGAGCCTGACAGAGTTTTCCTCCCAAATAGTTGCCGAGTGAGTGAATTTTTCAGTATGAACCAGAATAGTTACAGGATAAAACTGGGTTTGGCACTTCAAAAACAGTCAAAGAAATCAAACCAGAGAATGTGGCGAGATCTCTCAGAAGCGATACTAGCCAGCAGGAAGAATAGACCTTCGGTGAATATTTCTGAAATATCACGCAACTCAAAAGAGGGTGCGAGTGTCGTCATTGCCGGAAAAGTTCTGGGGGCAGGCTCAATCAATCACAAGGTTACAGTTGCAGCGTGCTCGTTTTCACACGGAGCTAGAAGCAAAATCACTGCTTCAGGTGGCAAATGTATTGACATGAGCGAGTTTATGGACTCGACGCCAAGCCTAAAGGACGTAAAGGTGCTTGCCTAAAATGGAAAAAAATCAAGATAACCTAGCGCGGAAGACATTCTACGTTGACGCAAGTGGTCAGATCGCGGGAAGACTCTGTTCCAAGGTCGCAAAGCTGCTTCTTTCGGGAAACAGCGTCGTAGTGGTGCATGCTGATCAAGTTCTGTTTTCTGGCAGCCGAGCAACGGTCATGGAACACTTCTTCGCTCGTTTGAAGATCGCAAGCGTCGTCCACCCAAAACATGGTCCGTTCCATCCGAGAACTCCACCGGGGATTTTAACTAGGATGGTTAGAGGGATGATACCCAGAACAAAGCCGAGTGGCGTTGCCGCGATTAGGAGACTGCGAGTTTACGGCGAGGTTCCAAAGCAATTCGGGAAAGTTTCTTTTAGCGCGTTTGACGAAGCAAAAGCCACCAAGCCTCTGGCATATTACGTTCCACTAGGCGAAATTGCTACCAGAATAGGTTGGAAAGGAGTCGCGGGGGCTTGATTTTAATTGCCAGGTAGGAAGACAAAGCTATATTCAGGATCTAGAAAGCAGGCAAGAGCAACAGCTGCCATAATGCCGGGCAATGGAAAAATTCGAATAAACAACACCCCTGTTGAAATTATTACTCCTGCCGTAGCGAGACAAAGGATTCTCACTCCCATCACGCTCTCAGGAGAATTAAGAGATAAGGTTGACATTAACGTGAGAGTAGCAGGTGGTGGGTTCATGGGTCAAGCAGAGGCCGCCGCTATGGCTATATCAAAAGCTCTCGTCGACTGGACCAGAGGGCAGGAGCTCAGAAAGCGAATCATCGAGCATGATGTTCATCTTCTTTCAGGAGATGCAAGGCAATCTGAAACCAAGAAGTTTGGTGGGCCCGGAGCAAGGCGCCGGAAGCAAAAGTCGTACAGGTAAGTGGTTGGTAAAAAATAATATGATCATTCCAGTCAGATGCTTCACCTGCGGGAACTTGGTAGCGGACAAGTATAGTGAATTTACCACCAGAGTAAAGAATGGAGAAGAGCCAAAGATAGTCTTAGACTCATTGGGATTGAAGCGATATTGTTGCAGAAGAATGCTCATCTCAAGCATGGATGTAATAGACCAGCTGATGCCCTACAACGAGGCTCAGTGGAAAAGACACATTGAGTTTTCTAGCGATAGATTTTAGGCTTTAATCCCAATTCTTCGGGTTTTCGCCTAAAGACTAAAAAGCCTCATTGGGCTACAGATACGGTCGTAGCGTTACTTTTTGAAAGTGAAGCAGATCTCCAGTCGAATGGGATCTTTTTGCATAGTGGAAGTAGGGGGGTTCAAACTCATAACACCATGCGATACTAGAGTGAAAATCCTCGAATCATTATCTGATTCTGATAAAGCCGCCGATGATCTGGCGAAGGAAACAGGTGCCTCCTATTCAACGGTCATGGATCATATGGACCTGCTCGAAAGGATCGGAATTGTAGAAGCTTACCTAAAGAAAGGCGAGACGGAGAATCGGAGACGTCGGATTTACTTCAAACTTGTTTCAAAGACCTAGTTCGGGATAGGTTACGTAAGTTCGGGAGAGAACCCTTAAATATAATTGAATGCCTATCTTATTCTTATGTCTACCCAGATCATAGTTGGAACAGATTCGAACTGGAAGCAAGAGGTTGAACAATCGCAGATGCCGGTCGTCGTGGATTTTTGGGCACCCTGGTGCGGACCTTGTAGAATGGTTTCCCCGGTCATCGAGAAGCTAGCGGAAAAATACAACGGAAGGCTGAAAGTGGTCAAGGTAAATGTTGACGACAATCAAGCGATCGCTATGAAGTTCAACATCATGAGCATTCCAACGATAATGCTTTTCAAAGATGGAAGGGTCCTGGATCAAGCAATCGGGGCGGCGCCTTCGGAATTTTATGAAAAATTTCTGACCAAGAACCAAGTGTCCTAGTTTTTACTCTCTCTCCCCAAATAGTATCAAAAAAATGATTTGAAAAATGACACAACGAGACTCAGATAACAACAATAATTTCCTTGACTTGGCTCGCGCGAGGCGGGAAGAGCTTCGTAGAAGGGTTGATCGCGCTGAGAACTACGACGAGACTTTTGCACTTGTAAAACGCGTAGTAGAGGAAGAGCTCGGCGAGCATCGCGCAGGATTGAGTTTGGTACTTGCAAACATGTCAAACACGGTTGGGGCCTATCACCCGGTTGGAGCAAATATAATCGTCGTCAACAGGGCCTTGATTAACGGACTTCAACAGGTTACCAAAAATCCCAAAGAGATTAACGCGTTTGTGTTCATGGTACTGATGCATGAGTATCTGCACAGCTTAGGATATCTTGATGAAGTTCAGGTGAGAAAAATCGCTCAGCGAATATGCAAGAATGCCCTCGGTGAAGATCATCCAACGGTGAAGCTTGCGAACGCAAATTGGCTGGAGATGTATCCTCAGCTTGGCACATTGAGCCAGCCTTCTTCAAGAGAGTTTGAGCTGGTACGCAAGTTCGATAGTTCAAGTACAAGTTACATCGGCTAAATGCGTTCCCCAATGCGAAGTGTTGGTTGGAATGAAAAGTATTTTATAAACAGAGAAAGCAGTCAATCGTCATCGGTCCTATTAGACTTGGCTCAAACTGACGAAATCGAAGAAGAGGGTTCTGCAGAAGCAACTATAGCACCGGGTCTCTCCGAAAGAGCTCTTCTTTCAACAGGCATCAGGATTGGAACCCTCGTAAAGACGAAAAGCATGGCTCAATTTGTGAGCAGAACGCAAGCAAACGGTTTACACGTTATTGATGTTTCGAAGACGCTTGGCAGGATCGATACTGCCTCCAAGTTCATAGCCCGCGCTGAAATTGATAGAGTAATTGTTTATTCTGCAAGGGAGTACGCAAAGACCCCGATTGAAAAGTTCTGCGAAGCTACAGGTGCAATTGCCTTAACTGGAAGGTTCATGCCGGGAACATTCACGAATCCATTGTTCCCGCATCATCTTGATCCTGAGATTGTGATTGTCGCAGATCCAGCAGTTGATTTTCAAGCTCTGGATGAAGCCTCAAAACTTGGGATTCCCGTGATGGCAATCTGTGATACGGATAATATAACAGCTAATGTTGATATTGTAATCCCAGCAAACAACAGAGGACGGAGCGCACTGGCTGCTATTTTCTGGCTGCTTGCAAGATATGTCATGATGCACTCGGGTGCCATAACTTCCGACCAGCAAATGAAATTCAAGATCGAAGATTTTGAAACGAAACTCGTTGAAGAAGACGAGGATCAGACTTTCGAAAGCTCTTAATGCTTCGAATTTGTCCTTCGATTGACGACAAGAGTCTTGGCTAGTAGTAGCAGAACAGTCAGACCTCCTGCTGTTGCGGGAATGTTCTACCCATCTGACAAAGACGAGCTCTTCGAATCAATACATCGATCATTCACGCATCCATTGGGTCCTGGAAGGTTCCCACACGGAGCTGCGGAAAGCGGGACAAAAATGGTTGAATGCTTGATCGTTCCACACGCAGGATACGCTTATTCGGGTCCGGTTGCGGCCCATTCTTACTTCATAGCTCAAAGTTTTTTTGCGTCAAACGTTGGAAGGAAAGTCGTGGTATTCATTCTAGGCCCTAACCATTACGGCCTGGGGAGTGGTGTCGCAGTTTCTGGAAGCAATTCATGGATAACGCCTCTCGGCAGTGTACATGTAAATACTGATCTTGCGACAGCAATCATTCGCGCCTCCAGTATATTGGACATTGACGATACGGCTCACGCAAAGGAACATTCAATTGAGGTGCAACTTCCATTTCTGCAAATAGTTTCAAGCATGAGGGAGGATTGGAGCTTTGTGCCGATTTGCATGATGCTGCAAGACAACGAGACCTCAAAACAGGTTGCTGAAAGCGTATTCAAAGTAATCAATACCTGCACTGACGAATCCTCCGTTCTTGTAATAGGCTCAAGCGACCTGACTCATTATGAACCCCACATCCAAGCGATGGCAAAAGATCTAGAATTGTTGGAATCTGTTTCAGAAATGGATCCGTTGTCCTTTTACAATGTACTGGAGAGGTTGAACGTGAGTTCGTGCGGTTACGGCGCAATCGCTGCCACGATATACGTCTCAAAAATGCTCGGAAGAAAGAAAGGTACAATCTTGAAGTACGCAACTAGTGGGGATATCACTGGAGACAGGTCTTCTGTAGTTGGGTACCCTTCGGTGCACTTTGATTGAATAAAAAAATCTCCGCAAGTGCTCCTGGAAAAATAATAATAACCGGAGAGCACTTTGTAGTGCACGGTTCATATGCCGTTGCAGCCGCCATAAACAAACGCGTCAGGGTTTCCATAAGCGAGATGAAGAACGGAGAATCCTGCATCGTATCCCAGAATAGCAGATCCTCTCTCAAGAATGACGACGGACGGTTTCAGGCAGCAAGAAAAGTAGCGCAAGAGGTTCTCGAGAGATACGGAAAAATAAGAGAGGGCGGCATTGAACTAGAGATCTCTTCAGATATACCCCCGGGTTCTGGATTGGGCTCCTCTGCCGCGGTGTCAGTTGCAACAGCTGGTGCTTTGCTCAAATTTCTCGGCGTTGACCCCAGAAATGAAGAGATTTATGAAATCTCTATGAAAGGCGAAACGGAAATTCACGGGAATCCCTCTGGCATTGATATTCAGGCGGCCTTGCTCGGAGGAATGGTGCTGTTCAGCAAAGGAGCTGGAGCGAAAACAATCTCCCTAGACCGAGGACTACAGCTTCTTGTGGTTTTTTCTGGTCAGAGCCGCAAAACGTCTAACTTGATAAGAAAAGTGGGAGTGAGAAAGAAGCAATTTCCTGCTTTTTTTGAATGCTTGACAGAAGCTGCGTCTTGTCTGAGCTTAGATGCTGTGGAAGCCTCGATCAGGGGCGATTTCCTTCGTCTCGGGACCCTCATGAATGTCGCACAAACCTCGCTCTCTTGGATAGGGGTTTCAAATCCTGTGTTGGATGAAATTGTCGAACTGGCTGCATCACATGATGCATTGGGTGCCAAAATAACAGGCGCGGGGGGTGGAGGAAGCGTCGTTGTGCTACCCAGGCCCGAGTCGGCAGCAGCGCTCTTGAAGAGGATCTCCAAAAAATATCCGATGAGTTTCATAACGTCAATTCCCCAGGAAGGCTTGAAATGGGAAAGATAGCAAGACGCGTAACAATTGTCAAATTGGGTGGTAGTCTGATCACTAACAAGGACCGACCGGTTGCTCCAAACATGCGAAATATCAAGACGCTCGCAAAAGCCGTTTCGCGCGAATACTC
>JBOGRL010000091.1:0-3104 GCA_050749505.1 Nitrososphaerales archaeon | reverse complement strand
CGCGAGTGGTCAAGATTATTTCGGATTGAACAATCGACTTTAAATTAAATTAAATTAAATGGAGGCGACGGGCAAATGGACACTGGATCAGTGGCAACTACAAGCATCCGTTCATTTCCGAGCAGTAGGTACATTTTCCTCGTAACAATCTTGACCCTCTCGGCAGTTGGCGCATTCCTATCGTTCGCCTTACATCATCGCTGCGTCAACAAATTCTACATGAGCGGCCGGTTCCTCGAGTATGAGTTCCTCAGCAGCTACCGGATCTCATATCAAATCTCCAAACATGAGTTCGTCATCTTCGAGTGGATTAACAACCTCTTCAACTAATGCTGCCAGTACATGGCACGAGACAATTCTGAGACTTGAGGACATTTCTTGTCCTCATTCTACCCGGAATGTTTCATGGTTATTGCTACTGTGCGAGACCGTCCCTGATGAATTTGGATGATCGTGATCTTGAGTGAAGGACGATATTTCACTCCAAACTCAAGTACAAAAAAACCGAATAGGCTATGATCGTGAACAGGTCAGCGACCGGTGACGAAAATTGGTTAGGCATAAGTTGAATGTTAGACACGAAGAGGTGGAGAACGGGTGAAGCAACTAGGTTCTGCAATAACAGCGCCAAAAGAACAACCAATAGCCCGAAAATGAAATTCGCTTTCGTTTGCACGTAGGTCCTTCCATAGACAACCAACAAAGCTATGAGCAACGCGATGCTGATGGTTGAAAGCACTACGTGGAGCTGAAGATAGAAGTAAAGAACAAAGATTTCTTTAGAAAATGGCGGAGGCGCGTTAGAATTTGGAAACAGATTATCCAAAGACACGCTGAACAGCAAGCCGACTACTGTTCCTGACAGTAGTACTACGGGCACCCACAACTTTCTCATGTTGTGAGCTTTTTTACTTGGTTGGTCTGGATTTTTACTCATTTTGATTAACTACTTCTCATTAGATTGTCCAATTTTTCTCAGGATTTCACTCAGTTTCTCCCAGTTTGCTTCCATATATTCGGAGACAAAATACAGCTTCCCGTATCGGTCTCCTTCAGTCTGGACGAGCCGATTTTTCTCAAGCACTCCAAGGTGATGCCTAATTGTCGTATAATCAAGCTGGAGTATCTGAGATAGCTGTTGTGCGTTTCTTGGTTGCGCTCTTATCGCCTCAAGGACCTGGAGCCTTGTACGGGCTCCAGTACTCCCAGCAAAAAGCCACCAAAGGAGTCGCTCGAATGCATCCATGGACAGCTCCCGAAGACTAATCGCGGCCTAATACTGATATTGCATCTCATCTCAAAATTCCGGCTCCGCTTAATGATGGTAGCTCTTTACAATGATCATTATTATCCACTTTCCAAGAATCATCCCAAATCACCACAAAATGTTGTGGGCGCTTTTGTCATGCCGTGACCAGTCCAGCTGAACGGTGGCGTTAAATCGTAATCTATCCCGGTGCATGAGCTACTGCCAATCGCAATCATCTACCAGTATGAACCACAACGTGAAGCATAAGTATGAGGATGCTCAGTTTGTTCTCTTCAAGGATCTCGCCGATGATCTGTAATGGTAATCTTGCAGAAGGTAGCTCTAAGTCTATCTTCTTTTTCATCAGCTCGCAGCTTTTTTGCCTCGCCTTGAACCGACAAAGATAAGTTGCTTGTGACACGGTTGTGAATTGGCACTCATTCAGTTTGAACATACTTCATGGCGTTCGAAAGAATATTTACAAATGCCTGATCAAGAAATTGTCAGTTTACCAAATTACCTTGAAGCAGTCCCTCGCGGCTCTAATTCTGATTTGTCGGATTTGCTGGGCTGGGCTGCTGTTCCAGGTTCAATTTCATTCTCTCGCGTTCATCCCGCACCAAAATCGTTGGAAAACAACGCCTTTTTCGCAATCGTAATAGAATAGTGAATCGAGTTTAGGGCATTCCTAAAAACATTAGGAGGGGTATTGCTCGGGCTATTATCCTTCCAAGCCTCTTTAGTTCTTCGGTAAGCGGAGATGAACCATTGTAAGTAGATTCTTTTTGTCGCATCGTTGTCGAGCTCAGATCTTCATCCAAAAGAGCTCATCACTCAATCTTGATATCCGATTTTGATTTCGATGCCACGCGTCAAAAATGCACTTAAGGAGCCCAGCGTATCTTCTTGCGCTTTCCACCTTGTCTCTAGATTGCTCAAGGCTTTTTCTCAGTTTTCCTTCGAGTCATGGGGGCATGAATGCCGCAACCAGGCCTTGACTCGTTTGCCTGCAGGTGGTGAAGATATTGGCAAATATCGCTCCGTTGTGTCTCTGCTTGAGTCTGAATATTGAAGCAGAAACATTTTGCCTTTGTCAATGATGAAAAGAAGGTTAGATTGAGCGGTTCAATTTTCCGTCATTCCGTGCTGGGCGCAAGCCGAAAAATAGGGCCGGATTGGGTGTCCGGAGTTTCATACGAACATTGAGCCCATTTCTTGTTAGCTTCGCAATGTTCTCGGAAAGAGTTCGTTGTCTAACGTGATTGTTTTCTCTGGTGCAGTGCTGAAGAGGGCTCACATTGTATTCGTCAACGGCTTGTATCACGCCTCGTTGACAGCCGGAATGCAAGTAACGGCATTTGTCTACATTCTTTTCCTCTATGCTCTTCAGCACTGAATTTTGACTCTAATCTCGTTTAGAAGCTCTGCGTTCTTACCGGTTGTGGCCAGCAGCGAATCAAGCGTTTCTTCAAATTTCTGACCGCGACCTGACTTCAGCTGGACCCTCAAAAGCTCAATTTCTAAAAAGATTCGCTGATCTAGGTCGATAGCCCGCTCAATTATGTATTCGAGATTTTTCTGATCCATTGCGAATAATATCGTCCGTT
Organism: Nitrososphaerales archaeon; assembly: GCA_050749505.1. Classification (GTDB taxonomy): domain Archaea; phylum Thermoproteota; class Nitrososphaeria; order Nitrososphaerales; family CADDZS01; genus DATLTL01. The sequence continues at coordinate 248 of JBOGRL010000091.1, read as the reverse complement.
CTATCTACTAAATATTCGGTAGAACTTTTCTTAGTCACAGCCTTCATAATTAAAGTTAGGGCTGGCCTAGCTACCTTCGATCCGGATAGTAGATCTGTCTCAGTGCCAATGTCTGTATTCTTCCTTCGAGCAGTTCGTTCTGTGCAAAAACAATCACTGTGATAATTCGAATCGTTGTCTTGCCAAGAACCGAAGTGCTTGTGATATCAGCCAATACGAGTTGAAGTTTTAGAGCGAATTACCTATTT
>JBOGRL010000090.1:0-10498 GCA_050749505.1 Nitrososphaerales archaeon | reverse complement strand
GTCATGTACCTGGAAAATTGGGTGGACAAAAACCAGTTCAAGACCAGATTTGTCATTCAGAAGATGAGGGGAACCGACCACAGTAGAAGATACCACAGCCTGACTCTCGGGCCAGATATTTCGATCTCTAGGTTTTAGATTATTGCAATGGCAATAACAGCGGCCGATATTGTTGTACCGGCCATAGATATTTTCACCCTTCTATTAACAGCTCTTTCGGGTTACTTCGTTTATCGGCAAAACACCACTGTCTATCGCGAAGTTAAAATCCTTCTTATCTACGTTCACATTTTTTTTGGCGGGGTCCTCGTACTAGAGTTTTTGAGGAACTTTCTCAGCTCCCAACTATTCATAGCCGTATACACCGTCCTCGGAACGAGCTTCGTCCTCTGGGATGTCTTGCTCTTGATGACAGTCGGTGCAGCCGTATACCTTCGGCCAGAGGGCCAGGGAATAAGACGACTTTTAGCAACCATCACGAAAAAGAGGCTTGCAGGCGCGGTCTATGTTGTAATTGGCATCTTCGTACTGGGTATTGACGCGTACCTGGCGATCTTTCAACCATTTACTCTAGTTGAGGTGAGCAACATCGCTGGAATAGCAGTGAAATCCACCTCTTTCAGCCAGAATTATCTTGCGCTGGTGCTGGTCGTCCTTGTTTTGTTTCTGACTTATCCGACGACGCTTTTTCTTGCTGCGAGGTCAAAGACAAAGGATCGGCAGGTCAGAAGAGCGCTTCTTCTGCTCCCCGTAGTTTGGAGCGGGATAGGCATTGATCTTATAATTTTCAACGGTTTTCTTCTTTCCAGGGGTATCGACGACGTAGCGATAGGATACTTGTTTGCTTCAATCGCATTTGCGATAACGGCGACGATCTTCCGCAGGGCGTCTCTCCTCTCGGGATTTTTTGGGCCCTTAGAGGCATTGCAGATCAGTACGCCAACATTCCCGTTTTCCGGGTCACTGAACATGGATTCCTCCACTTTGGTGGGCAAAACAATTCTCTTTGAACTCGACCCATCATACAACTATGAGCAAGTCGTAGATAATTTCGCGATCGAGTTATTGTCGAACAAGGCACTGGTATTTGCGTTCACGTCCAAGGGAAGTCCGATTTACAACACCCTGCAGAAAATCAATGGTGTCAGATTCTATACTCTTTCTTCAACAGTGTCTTATCCTAGAGGAACGTCTGTTCCAGACGAAATTCTGGTTCCTCAAAATGACCAGGCGATCCTGCTTGACATTATTCAAAAGACCATCACGGCTGATCCAGATGCCAGGATAGGGTTGATCTTCGACAATATTTCAGATCTGATTCTGACATCAAGCCTTGAAAGTACTTACAAGTTTTTGAAACAAGCCAATGAAATCATTGATCTCAACAGGGTCGCTTCGTTATTCCTATTCACAGCCAGCGCGCATGATGAAAAAGCGAGCAATTTGGTAAAGACACTGTTCACTACACAAGTGACCACAACTCCAGCAGGTCCGAAACTCGTTCGCCAGTAACAAGAACGGCGAAATCTGGCGAGCACCACTCTAACTCCTTCTTGTTCCTTGCCAAAAAAAGGGGGAGAATTTATTCGGGAGCCCATGAGCAACTCAAAAATACTCGGCGTGCTTTTTTTCGAGACCTCAGGTTCAGACGAGGAGCGCGAAGATCAAGGATTGGATGAGTAGGATTTCAAGACATTGTAGTAGTTGCGCTTTGAACTTCTGCTGCCGGGTTGTACGCAGCTCTTACATGAGCCCGTTTGAGTAGAGCCGGAGAGGGATATGGCACGTCGATAGTCCCTGCGAGCATGAAGATCACCGCGTACACAGTCTGATAAATTCTGGTGAAGACATATGGAACGTTTGTCTCAGGATCTGCAGAAAGCAATTTATCTATTTCAGACTCTTCGCCCGAGATTGTCGTATTGCCTTCAATCACAAACTTTGCAATCGCAGGCTCTGTATCCATCGTCATCCTGAAATTCAAACTGACAGCGCCACCAGACCTATCCGATTCTTCCAGGTTCGCGCCAAAATCAAAAATCAAAGGGGTGTTGTGGTTTGACTTGTTATCGAGCTTCTGCGCGGCTACATTGCAAATTCTTGTCACTACTTCGGCGGATTGTTTATCTGGCAACGTCGATCACCACAGCTTAGGAATATCTTCTATCCAATTTCGAGCAATGAGGTGGACTTGGTTCAGTTCTCCTCCGCCCACTAGCGAGTGGCAATGATCTCCTCTTTTTATTTTAAGGTTTGTTCCGAAATAAAGAATTGTGGAGTCAAAATACTAACCGTAAGTCCATAATTACTAAAGAAGGTGATCAACGAAAGCATCTCATTGCAGCGAGTCCTAGTTCTCTAATGCCAACCTATGTTAATCAAAATTCACCTGAAAAGCCCAAAGAGCTGAAAACGCATGTCGCTGAGGCTTCCGGAGTAAGATTGAATATCAAGCTTTCGAAGACAAAGCAGCGCGATAAGCCAGAATTATTGCAAAAACTTCATCTTGACAATTACGACCTTCTTCAAGGACATGCATTTTCCGAAAAAATTAGTGCGCTAACTCCCCACGGTACTCCAGAATACATCGATAGAGGAGAAAAATACGTCGAAAGGATCATGAGGGCGCTTTACCATTTTAAGCAGTGTGCTCTAATTGGGCCTTCTGGCACCGGCAAGACGCACATCGTTTATCTTCTGGCTGAAATCGCAGGCTTGCCAATGTGGGAGATCAACTGCGGACTGCAAACCTCCGCGTACGATCTCTTCGGAAGATACGTCGGCCTCGGAAAGGAGAATTGGATCGACGGTCAAATAGTTTCGTGGTGTCGGTACGGGGGCGTTTTGTACCTTGACGAGGCAAACATGATGAAGCAAGATGTGGCAACCAGATTGAACCCTGTGCTCGATACAAGGGGACATCTCGTGCTCACAGAAAAAGATAACGAGATAATTCCAAGACATCCTGCAGGTTATGTTGTGATCAGTCTGAACCCTTATTCTGCCGAATTCGCGGGAACAAAACCACTAAACGCGGCCTTCAGGAGAAGAATGTCCGTTTGGATCGACTTTGATTATTTGAGTGTTGGAAACAAAGTTTCTGACGATGAGATTACACTCGTTGAAAAGAAGGGCAAAGTCCCTCGAGAAATTGCAACCGGCGTGGTCAGAGTTGGAGCCGAACTGAGAAGGCAGTACAAGGCAAACGAGATACCGTACGGCCCATCTGTAGGAGATCTGATCAACTGGTCATTGCTCGTCTCAGACGGCGTCGCGCCAGAAAGCGCGGCGGAAGAAACCGTAATAGCTATGACTTCTGATAATGCTGAAGTGCAAGACATGGTTCGGCGAGTGGTTAGAATGATTTTCAGCGGAGGATCAGCATCTTCCTCCTCTACTAGCAATAGCAGCGCTTTCGAGTCTGGCGCAAAATCAGAAACAGGTGACAACAACAATAACGCGGAATATGAAAAAGAACCGGTTGCCCCTACAATTGTGAATCATCCGCAGTACAGCACATCCATAGGTGAATATTCGGATTCGGATTTTGACGCCGGGTTTTAACGATTCATAATTGCTTTTGGTTATGATTGTACATGTAACTTGATGATGCGGTCAGGGTCTTCGATTGAAACCTATCGATTTTGCCTGGGGTTCTCTTCAGTCAATAACTCACAAGCAACCCAATGAGATCAAGCTTCTTGTGGATAATATCGAATACCCAGCCCTGGAAACGGATTCAGTCGGATATGTCGTACATCTGAGCGCTCCTCAAAAGCACCGCGACAATCTCTTCCGGCTTCATGGGATGTATTTCGACAACGACCAAAAAGGAAAAGCGTCACTCTGGAGAATGTTCAGAGCATCGGTCTACCATCTTTGCCTGCATGCAATTACTACCGATTACAGAATATACAAGGGTCTTTCAGGTTCAGTATCGTTGGCAAACAACCTGATGTTTGCAATCTCCCAGGTCGAGGACCATGTCGTAAGAGGACACATGCGCGCAAAGTGGCCTGGTCTACTCCTTGATACAGCATATGCGAACCACTTGAGTGCGCAAAGATTTCGCAGCTTGAATGGGGAAGCGGATGGCTCTACGAAACTTGCCGCCAATATTCTCGCTTATTCGATGACAGGTAAGCCTCTATTTTCCTTGGGAAAGGAAAGAGATCAACAGCTTGAGGTTTTGCATGGAAATTTGCTTGGAGTTGAATTGGCAGCCCAAAAGTACTATTCTACTCATGGTCTCTCCATAACAGAGCCAAGAAGCCCCTCCACGAATTTGGAAGCAAAACTGACCTCTGCGAGGCTGGAAGCTGCCAGGAACGCGACAGATTTTTTGGAGAGACAATCTTGCGATCTTGCCGGAATACCCTCGCCGCCCTTTGCCGACAATCATGGTTCAAACGATCTCTTCGAAAGCTCAACGCAGGTTGTCGGAGATGGCGTCCAAGGCTTTGATTCGGTTCTGAAGGACGCTTGTTCCGAGTTTGCGCTGAGTTTGTCAAATGAGGAGATAAACGAATCAGAAAGATCAACTGAAATGGAGGCTCAGACTATACTTGCAGAATGGGAGTATTCACTCACCGTGATGAAGCGGCTGGTCGATCTTTACAAGAACATCGACACCAAGACTCATTTCGAGAATTTTTTGTTTCCAAATGAAGATTATTCGGAGTTTATGCGAACAAGATCGAAATTGATAGGTCCTATCCGACTGATACTTGATCGCATAAGAACGGTGAGATTCACTGTGGACGAATCGGCGGGTAAGGAATCTGGGTATGTAGACATGCCGGCTGCAATACAGGTAGTGGCGTCCAAGTCGGCTAGGAATGATATCTTTGTCCAGGAAGAAAATGAATCACGAAGCGAAGCTTGGGCAATTCTCATCGACTCGAGCAAGAGTCTCGAAACTTTTCGCAGTGAGGTCCAGGATATCACGGTCTGCCTCACAGAAGTCGCGAAGGATCTAATCCCCAATCCCAACTCTTGGGCGTGCTACGCCTTCAACGAAAAGATGTACATCGTGAAAGACTTTAGCGAGATTTACGGAAACGCAGCCAAAGCGAGGATCGGAGGGCTTTCAATCGGAGTGAAGACCTATCTTCCAGACGCGATCAGGATTGCTGCTAGTAGACTAAAATCTGCCACGGAGGACATAAAGGTGATGCTAATAGTGTCAGATGGCTTTCCGCTCGGCTACGAGGGAATAGACGAGGACTTGATTGAGACGATAAGCAGGATCAGCAAATCAGGAATCCAGCTTATCGGCATGGGTATTGGAAGTTCTTCGATGAAAAGACACTTTAGGTCAAACTTTGCTGTAACCAGTCCCTTTGACCTGATGAAGAATTTCGTCAGGACTTACATCGAGCTATCCAGCTCATTTTAGAATGGCCAGCCTGAACTGCTCTGCATATTTGAACTTCTTTTGCTGCTGGATAGCCACATCTGTGGAGGAAATCAGGTATCTCGGAAGCCCGTCTTTGAAGACAACCCTGAGTTTCCGATCTGACCTGAACCCCTGAGAGGTGAGCTCTGAAATCAACTTTCTTGATGAATCCAGAGCAGTAATCTTTGACTTCAACGTCTCAATGACTTTGAAAAGTATCGATATTTCGTTAGACAAAATCTGCGAATCAGCTCCATTTGCTACTCTTATTACATGATCGCCAGCTTCGAGAACAATCCAGCCCTTTTCATCTCCCTCGCGCTTCTTGTCGTCCTTCTGCTTTTTCTCTTCCTTTCTTTTCTTATTTTGCTGGTCCGAATCGAGTTGTGAGGACTGAGCGGCAATCTCCTCGGAAGCAGATCGAAGCTTGGGGTCAGCCGAATCCTTCGCCTGTCGGAGAAGGATGCCAAGTCGATCCTCGTATCGTGTTGTGAGTTTTGAGTATGTTTCCATCGATTGATCCAGTTCAGCGAGCAGATCGTTCAGATTATCGAATAGGATAACCGAATGAGCGACGGTCAGTTCTTCTCTCATGTCAAGGACTCTAGTTGTCGCTGCTGCTGAAAATCTCTACTTCTCGCCAATGACTGATTTCATGGCATCTTGATTTGAAGCGGGTCTGTCTCGCGTGTTGTTAGTCCCCTGAGGTACCGGGTCTGAAGAATTTTGATGCGGTCTGGTTCTGCCTATCGAGACCGGAATCTTCCTCATTTCCTTTGATACTCTTTCAAGCATCATCACCCTGCCGCTGAGTTTCTGACGCCTCTCATTCATGAGGGCTTTTACGTCTGGAATGACTTCACCTAGGATCCTAACGAGCACATCGCTTGCTATTGATTCAAGAGGCCTAGACACTATTGTTCCAGCATTATAAAATACGCAGACTACTCCTTGTGGGGTAAGGACCACATCAGAGATCGAGGAATCGCTCTTTGAGATAGATTCTGGCTTCACATGATAAGAAGCATTGAGCGGCGTTATAATCTGCTTAAGTTGCGCAGTTACTTCAGTAGAGTAATTCCGCTCAAGTTCAGCCAGTTCTGAAATTTGCTGAGACTCTTCTTGCAAAGATTTGATTGAGTTTGCAATTTCGACCTCATTCAATCCGCCCTGCTGCATTGAGACTTTAGAGTCCTGCTCTGGCTTTTCTTCAATTTTCGACTCTGTGGCCAATAAGTTGTTTCCCGCTATGGTTTACGATATCACAATATTAGTCGTTATGAATTTGAGCTCCGAATTCGTGCTTGATCGTATTTAAAGAACGGTTACTTTTGAGTAACTTTCACAGTGACAGCATCTTGATATAACAATTTTCGACATCCAGATCTTGCTAACAAAAAGGTAGAATAGAGAAAATTGGCACAGGAATATTTCAACCCACCGCAGCAGCAACAACAACATGAGGTTACTCAACCTCAAGTAAGTAGAAGATCCAGAATGGAGACCTTCTGCGACATACTTCGGGCCATAGGGGCTGGAGCCGAGAAACCTACTCACATCATGTACAAAGCAAATCTCTCTTGGACGGTCATGCAGCTTTACATCAGATCTCTCGAAGCTCAAGGGCTTGTGATTGCGAGTTCGGATCAGGGGAAACGGCTCTATCATCTCTCTGACAGAGGCTTCCAACTTTTGAATCAATTCATGTCAATCAGAGAAGATCTCAACCTGCAAAACGAATCCTGATCCGAAATTTTTTTCTTGATTGTAAACGGATAATGTAGCCACAAACATCACGCCGCTTCCAAAAGTCTCTTGTTGTGTTGTTTTCCGGTTTCTGGCTATGTACTCCGGCGTCCGTACTTGAATCTCATATGGATTAAATACGAAACGAGGCTTCTTCTAATCTGCTTATAGTTTAGCTTGGATCGATTCTTGGAAGCGAGAGAAAAATCCGTTCCGAACCGATTCCAGGCTGAACGGACAAAGAGACATCTGACAAAATGCTATCAGTAAAACAAACACACGAGACTCCACCCGCAGGGATGGAGTCATCAAGCCTGGTCAAACAACTCGTAGACATTGAAATTCTTTATCTTCTCACTTTCACCCCTAAAAGTGGCTACGAGCTCAGAAAGCAACTTTTGAATTGGTTTAAGATTAATGTGAGCTACGGAACGCTGTACCCTCATCTGCACTCGCTCGAAAAGACTGGTTTCATAACAGGCGCCTGGCAACCGAAGTTCGACGCCGCACCACTGAGGAAGCGCATATACAGTTTGACCCCTTCAGGGATTGAAGTCCTGAGAGGCAGCGTTGAGAGTTTAACAAAGATCACCCTGACGATGCAGTTCATGATGACGCGTGTCAACATGGGATTACAACTTCCTCTTGCATCGGGGGACAGAAGCGCCCTAGAGCTAGTCGAAGGTTTCTTTCTTGAGCATGGTTACGTCGTCAAGAAATCGGGCGTTATCCGTGGCTTTTCCGGAGTAGAATATCCTGTCGACCTTTTTGCGAATGCTCCAGGATCTAAATCGTCTAACGTGATAGTACGCATTGTCGAAAGAAACGGAATCACAATTGATGATATCCTGAAAACTCATGTCATGTCGTTTGATTTGGAAGCCTCAAGTTCTATAATCTTGACCGCATCTGATGTATCTGAAGAAATATCAAAGCTTGCAGCCTTTTACCACATCTCAATCTACGGGGGCAAGAACCTCGAGAGCGCTGCAAGCAACATGTGCTCAACATACAAGCTTTGACAGCGCGCATTCTCTTTGCCCTGCTCATCCTGACGACCAATGGCATAACGCGGGCCTAAAGAAAATAGAAACTCTGGCCTCTCGGATCTTTCCACACGGGACGGAGATTTTTGCAATTTTCTATCGATGGCTGCGGAGCCTCTTGGATGGATGATTTATCTGGCCACTTCAAATACTATATGTTCGTTCTTACTGTAAAGCGGCGAGAGATAAGTGGTAAGGGTCGACGAGCGTAAGGTTCTGGGAGAGCTAGATCTTGTTGGCAAGAAAGACAATTTTGAAATTGAAACGCTCAGAGCTAGCAATTCAATAGTGCGCATAGTGCTCGACAAAGATCATGCAAGAAAGCTCAATCAAGAACTGAATGAGTGGCTCAACAGCACCAGCAACATGCCGGGCAAGCAGGTCACAAATTCAGAATAAGCTCATTCTTGTGATGCGCGAGACGGGAAGAATTGCGAGTAATCCGCATGGCGAGAATTTAGAGGGTTTTTCTTAAACCTGTGAACTCACAAATTGTAATTGGTCTACGTGGACAACAGCTGTCGGGATATTCAAGCCATCGGGCTCGCTGATTTTTGAAGAAATCAGGTATCCACGAGGGAAGAATCCAATTATTCTCATAAGAATCTGAGTGCTGACATCGCTGTTGAACCCAGACAGCTCTTCGACGACCACTTTTTCTCCAGACAATCTGTGAACAAATTCTATGCGGTCTTTGCCCAAGAACTCGCGCAGCTGGCTTCTTGATGTTGCTATGATTGTGTTGCCGTTTGCCCTCAGTACTTGAATCATTCTAGTCGCTCGAAGCTTCAGGCTTTCGTTTTTGAACTTGTCAAGAACATCTTCTATTACTATGATCGAGTCTCTGATTTCTGCAGATACCATGTCGCGCAGCAATAGCACCGAGATCATTTGCCTTTCTTCCTTTGAAGTTGGATCCTTTAGACCCCGGCCAGAGACATCAAACAACATACTTTCACCTCGCAAGGAGTCAGCGGATAATCCGCTGTCTGAGAAAATCCTCGAAAAGCTGCTTTTGAGCACGAGGTTCTTTTTGAGCTTCTGAGCAAGCTGGGAGAGCTCGGGTTCTCTAGCTAGCAGCTCTGCAACGCTGCTTAAATTAGTACCTTCCAGCGCTTGCCCTCTGATCACTGAAGCAATTCTCTCTTTTTGTTGATCGGTACAAGCAAGTCCACTCTGGCTGAACCACTCCTGAATGAGATCTGCCAGGAGATCAGGAGAATCCTCCCCTCTTGAATCAGCGGACAAAATGGAAACCTTGAACTCCGTAGCCTGCGTATCTTTCACGAAAGCCCAAACTCTCCATTTATGCTTCCAAGCTATCCCGCGATGCTCTCCTTTCGGGTCGAGTACTATGAGCTTTGGACCATTCGTAGCTTTGTCGGCTATTCCATCAACAATTCGTCTTAGAGTATTACTTTTCCCCGAGCCAGCCGAACCAACGATAGCTGTATCCCTCAGATCGGTTAATTCAATATAGTAATCAGCGGTCTGTTTTACCTGGGCAGGGAGGTCTTTTCCCTGGATTCTCCGATTGATTGCGCTCACAAACTGCCCGAACTCGAGCTGTTTCCCCAAGCAGATGGAATTCTCAGTCCTGCCTCTCTTTTGTGATTCCGGCACTAGAACCTGGAGATTTCCGGGACGCAGCCTCTGTCTCAATTGCTCAGATTTTCTCTCCTGTTCTTGCCTGATCGCTTCGGTTTCTAGCCTTGTCTTTTCTTCACGATCGAGCCCAACCCTAACCTGTCTCGCCTTCTCTTCATCCAAGAAGGAAGTTATATCGTCCAAGTCGATCGGAGGCATGATATTATATTCTTCCACAGGATGGAAGAAATCAGATATCTCGCTTGGGACTTTCTGAGTTTTGGCCACGACACCCAGATTTTCAACAACTTGACCTAGAAAAGGCTTCAATGATTCCAGCTTGCCCTCTGCTGCAAGCTCCCTGAGCTTAGTAAGCAAAAAGTGTTCAGACTGCACTCCGTTTTTCTCGATCAAGGCATCGACATTTTCTTCCACGTAAAATGAGGGAACCCAGATGAAATTGTCTTGGTCCGTGGATTTGAGAATTAGCTTGTTGAAAATGGCCTTTTCCACGATAAGATTCTCGTATCTAAGCTCCCTCATACCGGATGCTTCTGATTTGATGATCGCGAAGTACTTTTGAAATTCTCTACCGCCGGATGTAAGCTGTTTTCCAATGTTTGCCTTGAATAATAGTTCCACCTGAGATCTGCGAATAATTCTGAGCGTTGCATCTATTGCCCTTCGTTCTTCATTAGTCATTCTGGTGAAGCGTTCTGCT
>JBOGRL010000089.1:0-3803 GCA_050749505.1 Nitrososphaerales archaeon | reverse complement strand
GTTACTACCTTGTTCAATTGAAATGCGACGTAATGTAAGGAATTGTAGGCCTGCCAACAAACGGAGCACATTGTTCCATTTGCCACAACATTGTTGTTTGGATCTGTGATGTAGAAACTAACGTTATTCGGATCGTAAGCTCTATCAGAGTCATAGAAAGTTATCATATTAATCTTCGTAGCATTATTCACTTCTAGTGAGACCGGCGCTCCTGGGATTGCCGGCCAATTTGGAGCAGATCCCAGAATTGGGTAGATCGTGACAGTCTGTCCAGACAAACTCTTTATCCACAAAACTGAGCCGGAGATGCCTTGAGCTGGACTGTAATTTCCAAAGGTCGCAAGGAAGGGATCTGCTGGATTTGTTGAACTACTGAACTTGACCCAGTAGAAGTCGCCAGGCACTAGATTTGTGTTAGTGAAATCAACTTGAACCCAGTTCAATGAAGACGTTACCCCAAAGACCGTTTGACTTGCTATTGTTTGATTGCCGATTCTGGCTGTGCCGTTTGAAAACTCGCCGTCGTCATTGTATATCGTGGCCGTCAAAGGCGCCGTTGGACTTCCAGAGGTCGCTAGGTAAGCTAGCAGGCTAAAGCCGTGCAAGTTCGTCCCAAAGGGAATATAGAATCGTTGGTATTTCGATGAACCAGAGAAAACCATACTCTGAAAAGTGCTGGGCACAGGAATACCAATACTCAGAGAAGTATCCGGTTGGTCCTTCAGAAACATGCCCCAAACATCTGAAAGCGTGTTTGTTCCGAGGTAATAGCCTGCGGAGCTTATTGACCTCTGAAAGAATATACTGTTAGCGAACTGGTCTATTGTGCCGTTGTCCCAAGGACGGGAAGTCTTTACCGAAGAACCCGTCCCCGCGTAGTTGTTTCTATCGCCAGTCGCGCCCTCACCGAATCCAATCCAGCTAGAATAGCTACCGTACCAGATGTAAAGTTGCTTCAGGTCCTGTTCCATTTGTCTGTAAACATCTGGTGATGTTATTGTCCAGCCACTTTGTGCCGTGCATCCATTGCAGTCTAGCCGTACCGGATCGCCAACAGCGTGGTTATAGCCCAAGTTAGAGGTAAAAGTGAGCGTACCTGGAGAACCGCTCTGAATAGACGATATCGTCATGAGGTCTGTGTCTCCGCCCACAAAACCTACAAAAACAAACACTTTCTCTCCAACAAAGAAACCATTAGTCGAAGCAACAGCCAAAACATTTTGTCCATCTTCGTTTTGTGTTCCAGTACCTGCTACGACGGTAGTAGATGGGTTAAGAGAAACGTCCACTCCGCTTGCATTCGTCGTAGCTGCACTAGGATAGGCATTCAAAAAATCTACATCCCAACTTGGTGCGGAGCCGAAATAGCCAAGCTGCTTGAAGAAGAATATTGTCTTAATGTTGTATAGTTCTCCGACTTGGAGCCAATCTGCAACGAAATGATTGTATCCTCCCATCACTAAAGTTCGAGAAGTGTTAGCTGCACCATCCCCCCATCCAATATCTAAAAATACTAGATTAATTCCTACGGGAGTGAAATATTCCGACACATTGCGTTCCATATTGAGCATACTGGGTGGGTTTCCCTCCAAGCTAGCCAGAAAATTAGTGTCCATGATCACTGGCCCACCGCTGAGACCTATCCCATAAGTACTGGCGCTCGCGGGATTTGAATCTACGGGAGCAGGGGAAGATTGTGCAGAAATCGTGTTGCTATAAATGGAATTGAAGGGAATCGTCGAGTTGCTTACTAGTGTAAGCAGAGCCAATACTACTACCGCAACCAGTTTGTGTCTCTTTGTCATTTAGGCCACTATTTATATTTAGAATACTTTTTCGACTGAAAATCTCCAAGCAAAATGAATGTAACGGCTACTGTGCCGTGCGAATCGCATGGGTATTTTCGGGAAAGGGGACATTAATTCACCTAAAGCATCTCAACAAACGTATTGCCGCATTTATTCTTATTTTCAGAATTAAGCCGTTATGTTCTCAAGAAACGAATTGTCAGTACATATTTGTGCAGAGTATCAGAATGGTGCGTGAGAGGTGTCGGTTCTCTAATGATCACAGCCAAAAGTATATTGAATCATCCTTGATTCCTATGCCGATGAGAATTCAGCTAAGCCCTTCTTTGGCGCTTCAAAGATTCCTTTTGCAGACTCGTTTCGTTAGAATAATTGGCCGCAGGCTAATTTCATATTACAAGTCTAATCTTCCTAATGGCGATCAGATATTTATCAGACCACTGGGTAACGATGAGGAGATAATCCAAGAGGTTTTCGGCAAGGATCTATATGGAAAATATTACAAACTGAAAGCCGGCGACCGTGTTGTTGATGTTGGAGCCAATATTGGCTCATTCTCGTTGAAAGCTTGCAGCGAAGTCGGCAAAGATGGCAGGGTTCTGGCAATCGAACCGGCGTCTGAAAACAGAAAGCTACTTTCAAAGAACATTAGTCTAAATAATTACGGCTCAATCTGCACCATAAAGGCTCTGGGAGCGGGAAGCTCAGAAACATTTAGTCAGATTAAAATTTACGAGAAAGGAGGCGATAACACTATTCTCGACCGGGGTCTGCCTCCAAAGCGCACCGAGAAAATTGAGATAAAAATATTAGATTGGATAGTAGCTGAGGCTAATTTCGATCGCGTCGATTTTCTAAAGATCGATGTCGAAGGATTTGAACTCGAAGTACTGAAGGGTTCTCAACGCGTTCTCTCAGAATATCACCCTAAAATTGCACTTGAAACGCACAAGTTCGGGCCATCACCTACGGACATCAAGGATCATCTAGCACAATGGGACTACTCTTGTAAGCTTGAACATTTGGGCGAAATCGGTAGTATGATGTATGCTGGTTGATAGCCTAATTGCGAAATATCGGTAATGTGACTAAATCAAGGATACACATGCAGTCAGCTAATCCAAACATATGGGGAAGAACAACGATTTGAAACCAAAGGACTCTTGTAGCCACTCGAACTCACCAAAGTCTGTGCACCATCCCTGGTTATACGAAAGATAATATCGCAGGTTCATGGTGATTTACAGCTGCGTACGGCCGTAAGAACTCATCACTCATAGATAGTCTCACAAAGAATGCATTGATCCCTATGAAGTCAGATCCAACGAGATTACAACCTTTATTCGATTCAAGCATTTCACCTTCCCGGCTTATAGTATCGATTTCAGGCACAAGCCTACGGAATATTCCCCCGAGTCTGCTGTACTTGCCGATGGACTATTGCGCGCCATCACCGCCCTTAAATGATTACAATCTCATTTCGATACATAACGAAGGCCTCAATTATCAAGAACTCTATTACTCTTATCCAAACGATGTGGATAATTAGCCAAGTTTGAATCTATTTCGAGCCGTATCTTTTGTTGTAGCGATTCGTATACGTTACCAATTCATGGATATCGTCGGACTCCTTTTGGGCGATGGTTTGCCAAGAAAGTTCGTGCGCTAGCTTGATTCCATTGAGAGACATTCGCCTATATCTCTCTTCGTCCGACAGGAGTGCGATAACAGAGTTCGCCAATTGAACATGATCGTCCAATGCTATGAGCTCTGCCACGTCGTGGAAATTCTCGCGAAAAGAAGGGATATCCGAAAGAATGCATGGAAGGCCTAAAGACATCGCCTCAAGTACATTGATCCCGAAACCTTCTCTTCGTGAGGGTGACACAAACAACTTTGACGCTCTTAACAAATCAAATTTGTCAGTTTCAGAAACGAACCCCGTTAGCGTTATAACGCTCTCAAGTTTCAGTTGTCGAATCAACCCAGTGATAT
>JBOGRL010000088.1:0-3408 GCA_050749505.1 Nitrososphaerales archaeon | reverse complement strand
GATCTCCATATCCGCCTCCTCCGGTCGTATTCAAGCTCAGGATATCATTTTCACCGATCGGTTTCATCGTTACCTTGCTGCCCAATTCGAGAGGAAACAATTCCTTTGTTCCATCAGCCTTGAGTATCAATATTCTCTGCGGCGCTCCTCCAATAGCACCGAACAATCCAAATCCCGGAATCCTTGATCGATCCCAGATGGTTGAGACCTCGCGATTACGATCTAGGCACTTAACATTTCTTACGATTCCCAACCCTCCTCTCAAGGCACCTGGGCCACCCGAATCAATCCTCAGAGAATACTCTTCCCATCTTAGGGGAAACTCTGCCTCTGCTCTTTCTATCGAGTAGTCTTTCGAATCTCCGGAAAGCGCCACGGATGCAAGACAATTTTCTCCGTCGCTCCGTTCATTGGCACCTGAACCTCCTTTGGGCGCTTCGTACCATACGTATTGGAGTCCGGTTTTTGGATGGATTCCGCCGATGTGAGTATGGTTGATGGCACCCAAGCCTGGTGCTCCTATGAACTTCACGTTTCCAGCTAGTGCTCCTATCAAAGCGTCAACGACGCATAAGGTAACTTCCCACACTGATCCCGTAGCAGCTGGCCGAATCGGGTTCACTATCGTTCCGACAGGAGCAACAATTTGAAATGGTCGAAAGAATCCTTCATTTACAGGCCAATATGGATCAATCATGCACTTCAGAGTGTTGAAGACTGCAGCTTCTGTAGATCCGATTGGGCTATTGGTGGGTCCCTTTGCTTGCTCGGAGGTTCCGCTAAAATCGACTAGGATGCTCTCCCTTTCGACTTGACATTTGATTTGTATCCTATACGGCTCGGGTGTAATACCGTCGCTGTCAATGTAATTTTCAAACTCATAGGAACCCGGGGGAATTGTCGAAATTGCAGCTTTCGTTCGTTCTTCAGTTTGCTCTATCATTTCTCTGATTGAGATTTTTACGTTTTCAGAGCCATGTTTATCGCACAACGATTTCAATCGTTCTGAAGCGATCCTGCATGCTGCTGTGAAAGCGTAAATGTCTCCAGCTCTTTGATCTGGCATGCGCATATTCGCAAGGATCGTTTGGTAGAGCGCCTTGTTCATTATCCCTTTTTCAAAGAGCTTGACGGGAGGAAGGAGCAGGCCTTCCTGAAACAGCTCCGTAGCCTCTCCCGAAATGCTTCCGGGAGACATGCCACCAATATCGCTCCAGTGACCTCTAACAACCGGCAGGAACATGACATCATCATACTTGCATATGCTAAGCATAGTTACGTCGCAAGTGTGAGACCCTCCCCAGTAAGGATCGTCAAACAAGATTATGTCGTTGTCGTCCAGCTGTTCGTTTTCATCTTCAAACTTTTTCACAACTAGCTTGGCTGCTCTTGCCAGGCCACCGACGTGGGCCGAGATACCATGGGCAAAAGACAACGCGTTTTCAGATTTTTCGAAAATGGCTGCGGAGAAATCTTGGCTCTCTTGGATGGTGCTTGAATACGCTGTTTTGTGCACAATAATCCTCATTTCCCTTGATATGTTCAATATGGCGCTTCTTACGATCTCAACGGTCGCCGGGTCCAAATTTCGAGTCATGGAAACGAAAATCGCGGTTCCAAGGAACCTTATAAGGATCAACCGTTTGTCCCCACGCTGCGTTATCCACGAAAAAATGTTCGACTCTTTACTTCTCGAGTCACTATTTGTTCGCACGCAGGCTCAGTTTGATGCGATAATTTGCATTCAAGTATGTTTTTGAATCGATGGCCTTCTCATTGCTGCTGAAATATCGCTCTTGCTCTTTATTATCCCTACCATGGATAAAACTTTCTGAACGATGTAATGTTGGAAACCTGACATCAGTATCCGTGATCACGCGTTATTGATGGAGAGAAAAGACCTTCGAGAGACATACGATGAACCAATGTTTGGCAAAAAAAGGAACGAAAACTTTATGCATTTTTTGAGAACTCACAACTGGGAACATGGTTCTAAAAGCAAGAGTAGGGAAAGAAATCGCCAGAGCAGTCAAAACCCCGAAAGATCAAAGAATTCATCGTGATTTCGATTTGCCTCACCGAGTACATGTAGGACAAGAGCGAGCTCAAGGAAGATGGCGCGCCGGTACCTACCAATTGGACGGCCGCCCCACACTAAGCAAAAAAGGTTCAGGAATCATCGACCGAAAAATCAAGAAATCATTTTATTTTAGTGCAGATTTAACAAAAGCAAAACTTTGAAAGAATGTTTATTAGAATGACTCAAAATGCTAACATTTTGCAAATGCAGAAAAAATTTCTGTCGATAGCTGTGTTATCACTTCTAGTCACTTTCTCGGTAGCATCTATATTTAGCATAGCTATCCCTACAGTTTTTTTCAGCGCAGGGACTAGCTGCCCCGCAAGCAAAACAATCACCTTCGTGACAGAGCCAATCCCGCAAAACTTCAACTATCTAATAGCCGCCGGGGATTCTACCTTTTTCATTGCATCGCTTGAATATCTGTCCCTCGCACCTTTTCCGCTGGAGCCAAACGGTAGCCTCGACTGGAGCGACTCGGCCACAAATTGGATTACTTCTAATTCCAACTTTACTCAGTGGACTTACCACATCAGACCCGGTCTCACTTGGTCTAATGGTACCGCTGTGACTGGATCAGACATTGCTGCGTGGATGAGCCCTGCATATGCTATCAATCCAAATTATGATATTACCAGAGCGCACACCGAAGTCACTGGAGTACAAGTAGTAAACAGTGATACTGCAACCGTTATTTTAAACACCACGGATGCGCAGTTCCCGAACGAATTGAGCACATATTTCTATGCGCCAATGGTTTCGCCTACTGACGTTGCAAAGGGGCCATCTGACCCTTTGTTTGGCACTGGAATAGCGGATGGGCCGTGGTACATCTCTAACTATACTTCTGGAGATACTACTATGACGATGCTCCCGAATCCTTACTGGCCGGGGCCAAAACCAACCGCATGTGCAATAGATGTGTTTTTTGTCGAGACCTTTTCACAGATAACACCTTTCCTTGTCTCTGGGCAAGCTGACTTTGCGGGCCCGATTGCAGTCGAGAACATTGCTGGTTTCTCGAGTAACCACAACATTCAGCTGGACACGGTGAAGGCAAACCAAGCCACGCCGTTATGGTATAATGTCACGAGGTACCCTTACAACATGACGGAGTTTAGACAGGCTTTAGCTTATTCGATCAACAGCTCAGCTATCGTCCAACAAGCATTGTTTGGATATGCTGTCCCTTCAAACAACGCCCAGGGCGGAGTGCCATCAGTCTATCCAGAATACAACCAAAATCAACAACAATATCCGTACAATGTGAGCAAGGCGCTATCTTTGCTTCACCAGATCGGATTTACCGGTGGTGGTCCTAATACACC
>JBOGRL010000087.1:0-5884 GCA_050749505.1 Nitrososphaerales archaeon | reverse complement strand
TTCGACATCTGCTTGTTTAATATTCTGGGCACAAGTTAGGTATGATGTCATCTGTAGTTCTTGAGTATCTTGGACGATTCAGACATTAGACTCTGATAGAGGCAAAATCCGTATCGATTACGCAGATTCAAAACCTAGTTTTTATTCATCATTGTTTTTCAACCAGTGCTGGGTTGCTGTTGCGTCACGCAATGTATTCCTCCGAACCCATAGACCAGCTCTCTGCAATTAATCCCCACAGTCTTTTTCTTGGGAAAGAGATCTGAAATCTTTGATAGCGCTTTTTCGTCATTTTTCCCATCACCGAACACTGGAATCAGGACGGCGCTATTTCCGATGTAAAAGTTCGCGTAGCTTGCTGGGAGCCTCGTCCCTTCGATTTCAACCTTGTTTGGCATGTTGAGCGTGGTTACTTCAAGAGACCTTCCGTCTTGGCCCTTTGATTTCTTCAACAGATCGTAGTTTCGTTTCAGCACGGCATTATTTTCATCATTCCGATCCTGTTCGAGCATGCACAAGACAGTAGTCTCGTTCACAAATCTTGCAATATCATCAACATGTCCATCGGTATCATCTCCTGCTATGCCTTCATCAAGCCAGATCATATTCGTAACTCCGAGGTAATCATGCAAATAATCTTCGATTTGTTTGACATCGAGTTCATGGTTTCGATTCTTGTTGAGCAGGCACTGCCTGGTTGTAAGGCAAGACCCCTTTCCGTTCACGTCAATCGAGCCTCCCTCCAAAACCATACCCGGCTCGAATAAAGCGAATTTTGTTTTCTCACAAATCTCAGCTCCTGACACGTTGTCTCTCAGCAATTCATCGTATTTTTTTCCCCACGCATTGAAGATCCACTTTGTCGCGGCTAACTCATTGTTGTTGCTTCTCACGAAAATTGGTCCATAATCCCTCATCCACACGTCAGAACTCTTGATATGGTGAAAGCGGACATTGTTCTTGGAAGAGAGCATCGCGCTTACTCTGTCTTCGGTCTCTTGATCATCGACGAGGAGCTCGATCTTCTCACCCTTTTGGAGCGACTGGATCATCTCTACGTAGATCCGTTCTACCCCGTCTATGATGCTCTCTGGAAAGGTCAGTGGGTCTTTGGGCCAAGAAAGCCAGGTCGCCTCGTGTTTTTCCCACTCTGCGGGCATTCGAAAGCCAAGCTCGAAGGGAGTTTTTCCGTTATCTCTCAATTTTTCTCTTCGTTATTCTTCGTTATTTGTGTTAACTTGGAGTAAGTCTCTGGATTCCTGTTTTTCAAAAATCCCCAGCCCTGCTCAACTTGTCTTCCTAAACCAAGATCGCACTCGACAATGATGATCTGTTCCTTGCTGGCATCTCCGCTGGCGAGCAATTTTCCAAACTGGTCGTAGACAAATGAGCAGCCCCAGAATCTCATCTCTTTCTCTTTGCCCACCCTGTTGACCGCGGCCACTATCAAACTGTTTGATATCGCATGGCCACGTTGCACGCCCTCCCATGCTTCCTTCCAGTTACCCTCGACCTGCTCGATTCCTCGGACGGTGCCTATCGCAGTCGGATAAAATACAATGTCTGCGCCCAGCAGCCTTTCTATTCTGGCGGGTTCTGGATACCACTGGTCAAAGCAGATCAAGACGCCAATTTTTGCAAACGGTGTTTTGAAAACCTTGTAGGATTTGCCCGGTGAAAAATAGTCCTTTTCATAGAATGCCTCGTCTTCGGGAACGTGTACCTTCCTGTATTTCCCGAGCATTCTACCCTCCTGATCAAAGACAACGCTGGAGTTGTAATTTCTTCCTTCATGCGTCTCAAAGATGGAGCCGCCCACGATAACTACTTTGTTCTTCCTCGCAGCTCTTGACAAGAAATTGCTTGTCGGCCCTGGGATTGTTTCAGGTTTTGTGCCTTTGGACTTTTTATCCTGCGGAAAATAATGCGTTGCAAATAACTCGGGAAGACATAGAATTTGCGCGCCCCCTTCCGAGGCTTCTTCGATCATCTTGAGAGATTTGGAGAGGTTTTCTTCCTTATCGGCGCTCATAGACATCTGGATGAGCCCCAGAGTTACCGATCTCGACATGGGAATTCTGCGACATCTGACACATCACTTGACCCTTGTTATTAAACTCGACCACACACAAATTTCTTTAGAGGCCCACCACTGGTATTTTATTTTTCTGGAAATCCTGCGGGTAGGTCTTTGGGGTTCTTTCAAGTCTTCGACAGCTCTCCTGAATTTCTGGAAGTCGCCAAAAATTTCTTGCTGTCAAAAATCGGCAGCTAGTTCTCAGGCGCGCCTATCCGAAATGGCAAAGTCGGAGTTTCATCGAGAAACGGGAGCCAAAATGCCTGCCATGATCGAGCGAATTTGTCTCTCAAAGCCATGTTCAAAGGTATCGGAGTCTCCTTGATCTGCTTTGATTCATCGTTCTTTGTATGGAAGAAATGTTCCTTCCGCCATTCATTGTAAGCATATTCATAAGCTAGAGCAGGATTGTGAAATCGTGCAAAGGTTCTACACGGATTAAAACTGCATGCAATCCGATAGTCCATTCGCATTGATTTTTCCATGCAGACAGCGACAGAATCATCTCTCATATCTATCGGGTGATAGAAAGAACCCTTCCCTGCGTCTCTCGGGTCTTGAGCTCTGTTATTGTGGCTAATATGTACGAAAGGTGGCCTGGCAAATGGAGAGGTAACGGTATTCGCTCCATAACAGAATGTCAAATAGCCCTCTTCTCTTACGTTCAAGATATGGATAGGCGTTCTTTTCTCGATCGGCAAATCTTCCTGTTTTCCTTCGATCGTGTGCCTCAGAGCTTTGATGAAATCCAAGAAATGCTTAATCTCGATTGGGCCATGGAAAATAATCATCGACATGCTTCTTGTTTGACTTGCTCTGCCTGAATTCCACGAATTCGATGACACTCTGACCAATTACCATCCTTGACCTCTTTATCCTTCTCATCAACGATCTGTTCACAACTATCAGTGCCGCGATATTCTCTGTTACTCCTCTTTCGTCCTTGACTATCTTGACAACGCCAGGTCTCTTCAGAAGCGCGCTCATTGTGGCAGGGCTCAGTCCGCTGCCCAGATTCAACTCAAGACCTATCTTTCTCAGCAACACGTAGAGCAGAAGGCAGGAGAAAACGTGTCCCTTGATTTTGGAAAGTTTGGTGGAGGGCATCCGTACCAAAGATAGGAAACTTTTGAGATATCCGATGGACTTTTCGTGCTTCCCTCTCTGCCAGTACTGCATGACCGCAGCTAGGGCATCGAGCGACCTCGTGCTGGTGACGTAAAGGAATGTCTTGCCGTGGTGTTTCACTGCAATGAGGTTCGTCCTGATTCCCCTGTACATCGCGCCCCTGAACATTCCTATGAGCCTGCCACCGTCGTTGCTATTGTTGTCTAGGCTGATCCACTCCCTTATCCTCGGAACGTATTCGCGCAAAACCGATGTTGATTTGACTGCGATTCTGTAGGATATCTTCCGCGCGTTCTTCTTGTTCGAATCAGAGAGCCATTTGAGCAGTCGATACGAGAAGAAAGCCTCGTCGCCTGTTATCGATCTTATCCTGATCGAAGCCTTCTTCAGGAAATTGATACACTTCTTTGTCCTCCCAAGCATCACCTTCTCCTTGCCGTATTCCCTCACACTCAGGGACGATTTGCATACGAAATCGTAGACGTATAGGAAGAGACCTGACGCAAGGTCGCAAGCTGTCATTGGGTTGAGTCCTGGAAAGGAGCGGTTGAGCCAAGTGCTAAAAGGGGCTCCCCACGCCTTCAACTTCTTTGAACCGCGGTACAGCAGATGGGTTGCGTCGAGCGAGAGGTCAATCATATGGTAGATCATTCCGGCCGAGGCTGCCTTCTTCAAGAGTAGCGTGATGTTTTCCTCGTAAGCGAGACCCGAGCACCTCAATGCATCGTACACTTTGTTTCTTGCCCTACCGTCAGATATGTGGTAGAGGGAATCGCCGTTGTTGCACGAATTATTGATGCTGTGTTCACTGAACAGAAGGCATTTCAGATATGGGATGAGAGAATCAAAACTGGTCCCGAAGAGTGAAAGCAGGAATGCGACGACCAGAGCGAAACCAGAGAAACCTGTTATTTCTCCGCCGCCATCATGCCGCGCCGAATCGATCTTTTTTCCCCCATTTCGTGCCTTATCTGATTTATTCGCTGTGGGGTGAGCTTTGTGCCGGTCTTCCTCTTCACGATACATGACATCCGCTCACCAGAAAGCCAGGGTTGTTCCTGATTCAGCTGCACTATTGTTTCAAGCACATTTCCCTTCACTTTCCATGCTCCCTTCGGACCGCTCTTCTTGCTTCCACCGCCCTTGTGATATGGCATCGATGATACCGACAGGAAAAGGGCTGACAACTCCTCGCCCTTAGGCCTTGCGAATGCAATAAATGATCTATAGATTATTTTCTATGGCACAATCGAGATTAACGTGAATAAGTCCGTCTTTCGAGAGGTTAAGAACGCGAATAGCAATCTGATCGGGATTATTTGACAGAGCGAGCTCGATTAGTCGCTGAAGGTTATTCTCGCTGTTCAGAACCGAGCCTGCGGAATCAAAGTCAACGGAGAGAATAAATGGAAGACTTTCATCGAGAATGCAAGTATCAATTCTTTCAATTCGCTCTCTTGACAAAGCTAATTTATCAGACCTTTTTCTGATTACTTCGTCTTGCAAAGAAACTCCTTGGGCTATGTCGCCTTTGCATTTGTCGTAATAATTTCAGGCATCTTAGCTGCTTTTCAAGGAATTTCCGAGTACTTTGCGAGCCTAGAAGCTTATCGAGCAGGGTTGCCTTTTTGTAAACTTGCTGATTTAATAGGCGGATGCCGACCATTCGACGGAACACAAGATCTTATTCTCATTGGGCTAGGATTGGCATCTCTTTGTTTGGGGATAGCTTTGCTTATCACGGAAGCTAGTAGACCGCCGAAAATTGGATTTGAGAAAATCGTGGCCTCAGTCGAGCTAACAGGCTAGGAACGTGGGTCTAAAAAATGAAGTATATAGGATTGTTAATTAGCTCTCTTCTAGCGGACATTGGAATTCTCCTAATTGGACTGGATCTCAGATCAATTCCACTTGGATTCGGTTCTTGCCCTGGTGTAACCACAGGCAGCAGTCCTTTTCCTCCAAATATTACACTCATGCTATACCGGTGTTACATTGGTGCAACGATCGCCCTTACTGATTTCATTACCGCTGGCCTGCTGGCGCTCACTGTAGTTATCGGGATAGTTGCTATCCTCAAGAATCGAAAGAATAACTCGCTGGGCAAACAAGAGAAAGACCCCAGAATTACCGAAAAGCTGCCGAAATTGACAAGTAGAAATTTTGCGAAAACAGGCAGAGGCAGAGAAAATTTCCAGCTGTCGAAGGCTTGAAAGAACTGTCTTTGGTAACTACCGGCGCTTGGTTCAAATTCTATCGGGTTTTTCCTCAGAATATGCAAAATGCTCAATTCCGTGAGTTTGAGGGTGTCATTCTCTATACTCAATATTGCTAAACCATCTCCACTACTACCAAAAGCAAGAACCTCCGAGCAAAATCGCAAGTTATGGTAAGTAGTAGGAAGAGTAAGATTCTGTCTCATCATCAGAAAACAGCGACTTCGACGATTTTTATCACTATGATTACCATTGTTATCGTTGTAATAGGAACAATCGCCGCGGTGTCCCTTTATGGAAATCTTCCTACGCAGTCTTCTGGTTCAACAATGACGGTGAGTATGCAAAGTCAGACATCCTCCATGACATCAAGCAAACGAGCATCAACTTTAGTAAGCTCGTCTTTAACTACCAGCTCCTCGACAAATACCACTCCTTCCTTGAGTATCTCAAGCACTACCAG
>JBOGRL010000086.1:0-2569 GCA_050749505.1 Nitrososphaerales archaeon | reverse complement strand
GTAGTTGCGCTGACGACACACTCGCTTTCCCAAGAGACTCTACTTGCAGAGCTAATGTGTCGTCTCCAAGCATTCGAATCCAATTTTCAAAGTCATGGCGGTTTGAGTGAAATTGGATAGAAGACGCATCAATTCTGCCTAGTGTTTGAATGAACTCGTCTAGATTACTTGCTTTTACACCCAGAGGTGAATTTATTTCGCCATAGAAGTAAAATGCCCTTTGATCAGGAACCGTCCTAAGAATATTGCTTTCTCCATGCTGCGTCCTGGGGTTTTGGATATCTGTTTTGTCGGACATGATTACAGTTTCAATTAATTCGATAACTTAACCTTTATTTTTTTGCGATTCGTTCACACTTTCAAGGTAATATATCGAGCACGAATCTGATGCAAACAGTCTTGTCCTTGCACTCTCACGACGCAGATAGGCCACTCGTTAATAGCATAAAAATCAGAATCGAAAACCGCCCGAATCGCTTTTCACAATTGTTATTCTGTCGGCGGACTCTTCCCAATTCAGTATGAAATCCGAGACCTTATGAATAGGAACTATCGGAACGCCGTTCTCAAGAATGTGCAAAGATTCATCATGCCAAGTGAGGATAACTGGCATGACCCTTGCAAACGATGAGCCCGCCTCAACCAATCGTTTTGCTCGATTTATCTGTCGGTCACTGATGTTGATCATTGTAGCATGCCCAACAGTTCTCTTCCAGTGTTTGCAATCAACAGCAAAGGCAAACCTATTCTTCGAAGCGACGAGATCTATTTCTGCTCTCGGCCGACGTAGTCTAAAATTTACTTTGGTTTTAAACCCCAAAGAAGAGAATGCTAGTGCAGAAAATGTCTCGAATTCCTTCCAAGTGAGTTTGCCTGAAAGTGATTCTGCTTCAGATTTTCTTCCTCTGTGTGAAGTGGAGGCTACCAATTCTTTCTCATTGCAGTGTGCAGAAAGTCGGGAAACAATCGCGTGTTTTTTGTTTGAAAGATTCTGCCCCAAAAATGATCCAAATGCGAGTTTATTCTATCTTCAGCCTGAATCTGTAGCGGTCTATCTCCCTCATCAGCCTGTCACCGTCAGATGTTAGATGATAAACTCGTGGCTTTGAGTTTTCGGGGTTCAAACATGACACAAGCTCTTTGCTCTCAAGCTCACGCAAGGCCCTGCTTATGTGAGAAAGGTGCTTCTGGATTCCGAGCGCAAGCTGAGTTGGTGTGCATCCGTTTTTTGACAGAAACGCCAGTATTTTCAGTCTTGTGTCGCTCGATAACACGAAGTCGGCCCTATCGATTGGCATCCTAGACATATCACCCAAGTCCGGATTGCCCTATTAAGATTACTAAGATTCAGACTCCTGCGCAAAGATTTCACGTCCGCATTTTCAGAGATCCCTGCGGCCTCAGATCCTGAAGCACAATTACCTTCCCCCCTTTTTTTGATCTTTTGAAATGGAATATGTAGAAGAGCGGATCGAGAAACTGGAAGCCGGGACTGGGATCATTCCGATGATCCTTTCAAACTCTCGGCCCTGCTACAAACTTGTAATTCGGAAGCAATTTTTTCTAACTCCCTCGAAAATCCTTTCTGGCTACAACATCAACCAAACAAATGACAGCTATATCGAGATAATATGGACAGAAATGATGTCCATGACCGCTGAGTTCTTGATCAGGCTGGACATCATCATTGCAGATCAAGTTTCCTCCTTCGATTTTTCGAGTTTCAGTCGTAATGTCACAGTGAAGCGAATGTGTTCCAAAACGATCCAACAGCTTTAATGTCGTATTCTCGGAAAAATGATTCTCGGTTCAGAAATCGAACCATGTTCTTTCCCAGGTGTATTTCTTTTGCCTCGCTTTAGGTCTCTTGAATTGCAACGAAATTTACTGAGCTAACCGTTTCCATTGAATCATCAACTCGAACTGATTCCATTTCCATGAGACTGCTGGCCGAAATGCAATCTGATACCGCGCCAACAGCGATCGATAAATCCGACGTCGCCAAAGATGCAATAACCGAAAGATCCGCCATGAGTTACTGTGGCCGATAGTCAGGAAAGCCACCATTCAGAGGCCTTTGGAAGGAGAAAGGTCAATCTTACCGGCTCCATTTAGTTAAGCGGTTAGCAACCGGAGGGCCTATGGCCCGGCATCCACGATCTTTCTTTTGTGATCATATATGTTCGAAAGACAGCGGACGCCGTACGAGATAATCTATTACGCGGTATTTGTCTATTTTCAGGGACTGTCATTCGAGAAGTGTGCAGAGACAATCAAAAAAGCCATTCGTCAAGAGGACTCCCAAAGCAATCTGGGATTGGTACCAGGAGCTTGGCTCAGATAGAAGCATCGCAAAGATCTTCAGGCTGGGAGGAGAACGCGTCAAAATATTCGCAATTGACGAGACTGAAATTACTATCGCGGGAGCAAAAGCTTACCTTCTTTTGGCTCACGAACCGTTTGAGGAACGAATTCTGGGACTCTACCTCACATGGCAGCCAAACAGCATAGCGGTCGAGATGTTCCTCAAGGAGTTAAAGAAGATGTACGGACGCCATCCAGTCTGGAC
>JBOGRL010000085.1:0-3917 GCA_050749505.1 Nitrososphaerales archaeon | reverse complement strand
GGCTCATCCCTGTCGATCCAGACCCATCAAGTGAATGCATCCCACTACTTCAATATGGCAGAGAAGTACTCCAAAGTTCAATTGCATTGATTGAGGATGCGATTCTAACTTATAGTTCAACGCATACCCCTCGCACTCATACCACGGTTAGGTTCTCTTCGGAACGGCTCCGCGCCTTATAAGCAAAACAGGACCTATTGTGGTCATGCCAGGCATCCACCAGTATTCCAAAAGATTGCAGGAAGCGCTGGCAAGAGTAGAGAAATCTACGAAGATAGCTCAGAAGGACAGATCTCAAAAACTCAGATTGTCGAGCAGTAGGGAAGAAGAAAGAAAGATCCCTTTTCCTGAATCCGCACCCTCTTGAGTTCTTCGAACTCCTTCCGAAGTTTTGCTGCTTCTTGGAGGATCGAATCAAAGTCCGATTTTTTCATCCTAATGTACTCCTCTCGTTCTGGCTCTCCCCTTGCTAACTTGTGTTACGCTCAAAATATATCGAGCATTCAGATTTACCCAGCTATTAAGGCGGGATAATCATCCCCATTTTTAGGAAAATTGCTTCAAGGCGCATGTATGGTGCATGGGATCTGCATTAGGGATACTGCTGGATGAAATTGCTTTGAAATAAATTAACGGGTCTCTATTCCGGCTGTGTGCGGCGACTGTCAGCAGCTATTCAAGAAATTACGCAGCGAATGATTTGATAGAGAAGAAAGGAAGGAGCACAGATAGATTGCCTGAGCATAACCTACAAAAGATCACCAAGGCTGACTTTTACTTGGTGCTGGACTCCTGCAACTTCTCCTTATCATTAACCCCAGCGATCCAAGGAAGGAAAAGAGGCGTCTGCACGGGCATGCTCGACTCCGATTCAAGACCCTTGAGCATTTCCTGATAAAGCTCTCTGACACCGCT
This sequence comes from Nitrososphaerales archaeon, assembly GCA_050749505.1. Taxonomy (GTDB): domain Archaea; phylum Thermoproteota; class Nitrososphaeria; order Nitrososphaerales; family CADDZS01; genus DATLTL01. Next base: position 3,002 of record JBOGRL010000085.1, on the reverse strand, counting down.
TTTTCGCGAGCCGAGTTTTGAGAGTTTCAACACCACGTGCTGCGGAGCGCTCGAACCTATGTGGTTGAACTTCGGCTGCCTGTCAACAATCAGTTCGTCAGTCTTTGGGTCAAACCCGCTCGCCTCTATTCCATCGACCCTGATGGGCAGCTTCACGTGCGGAAGAGTTTCTCTGGCGAGGTGCGTCACAAGGAGCACGAGGCTATTTCCGATTGCGGCCCTATTCAACATGGCCGCAATTATCCTCCCTGCCGCGCCTGGCTCCGTAAGAGCCTCAAACTCGTCTATCAGGACAAGCTTCCTTTCCTTGCTGTCGGCAAAAACGGGAATCAGCGAGCGGAGCGCCTGCTCCAGGCTTCCGATCTTCTTTGTCATTCTCCTCCTGAAGAGGTAAATCGGCATCGGAGAGATGTCGGCGCTTTCACACGGAACCGGAAGGCCGTAGAGTGAAAGTATGTGGATCGAAGCAAGCGTTGTGAGCAGAGTTGTCTTCCCGCCGCTGTTTGCGCCAGTGAGCATGACTACATTCCGGGAAAGAATTGGAGCATCTTCCGCCTCTGCTGCGCCTGCTTTCTTTGATGAAATCGCCCCAATCGAGTAGCTGACGGGCTTCACGGCGGAGCTTTCTTGCTTTGCCACGTTCTTTTCCACCTCATTTGGTTCTTCTCCCCCCTCCTTGAGAAGGAAGAGATTCAGACCCCTCTTGAAGCTGATCGCGGTGTCTTTTCTTTCCCGTATCTTTGGAATCACGAGCGAGTACTTCTGAATGAGGGATGATATAGTAAGCATCTGATCGAGGAGGACGAGTCTCTCAAGTACGCACTCTGTTTCTTTGATGGAACCCCTGAGCGAGCCCTCCACTTTCGCCAGCCTGCGCCCAAGCTCCTCCACGCGCCTTTCCCTCCAGCCATCCAAGACTTCTCGAAGACGTCGTCTGTCAAACCCAAATGATGATGAAGACGACAAGGATGAAGCCAAGCCTTCAAAGACAGCTTTCATGAAATCATCTTCTTCCTGCTGGTTCATTCCGAGCGTTGACGAGATCTGGACGACCCGGTTCTCGATCAGCTGCCGAACACTCTCGCGGTCGAGGGAACTTGCCGACTTACGCCTGCTTTGCAGCTGATCGTTTATTGCAATCTCTGCATCAGAAATTACTCCATCCGCATCTGGAACGCCAAACTCATCAGCCTCTTTCAAGCTTCTCAAGATGTGTCTTAGAGCGTCCTTCGTTCGGCCGTTGGAAGTTTTTCCTGAAGAAGAGCCAACGCCTTCATTTTGTTCGTCAGCCAGCAGAAACGATGCCAGCTCTTTGATCACAGAAAAATCCGCGAGGAAGGAGTCCGCTATCTCGATCATCATTCGCCTGGATTTGAAGTAATGTAGCACGTCTGACTCTTTGGATATCGAACCCTTCTTGGGCTCTCCTTCGTTACTGCCCTGCTTCTCCCTGGAAAGTGATAGTGTCGAGAGTAGCTTTCTTGCTTCGGCTAGCTTTCCCCTGGTCTGAAGCTCTTCGAAGACACTTTTCCCTACAAGGCAGATCTCGAAGCGACTCTGCAGCTCATTCTCGTCAAAGGTGGGCGAAATGAGGTAGAGAAATCTGTTGCTGGCAAATTTGGACGAAGCTTCATTGGCAAAGATTGCGAGAAGCTCCTTTGCAAGCCTTCTTGCATCAGGTGTCCTCAGCAGTTGCCTTGTCGTAGTTGCAGCTGCTGTTTGCGGAGATCTTGTAATTCGCGATGAAGTGGGCTGTCCATCGCGCCGCAGATCAACTAGGGACAGACTTTTTGCAAGTCTCAGAGCCTCAGTACTAGAAAGATGAGCTTCGGAAGCAAGCCCTTCAATATCCCCAAGCTTTGCTCTTCCAATCAGGTCTGCAAGTCTTTCTTTCGAAAGTTGTTCCTTCGAACCTCTTGCAATAAGAAAAGAGGAAGCGAGATGCGAGAGTGGGTCCTCGATATCCGAGGAGGCAGAGAGCCTCTGTTCAACCTCATTCAAGGGCTTACTGTTCGCCTACCCTGCTGCCTGCCGTTCCAACTCGATCGATAACTTGCTAATCTGAGGTGTGCGGAGCAAGGAAGAATGTGAGCTTCAGCTTGCTCTTAGTTGGATCTCCGACGTTCACGGAAGCCGCGAGCGGCATCTTTGAAGCAAAGCTGAACTCGACGACCTCCGAGCTTTTTGAGCTCGCAGGCTTCAATACCTTCTGGATGTACTCAATTGAGTAGACTGAATCGCTCGCTTGCGGAGATTCAAACTTTACAAGCTCGCCCCGCGCAAAAATTATCTTGGCGCTGCCTGCATCACCCTTTCCGGAAAACGTCAATGTTCCACCGGGTTCAGTGCTTATCCTCACGTGATTTGAAAGGGCAGATATGTCATCGAGCACCCTTTCAAAAGCTGAACCGCTCATCGAGAACTTTGAGACAAGATCGAGCTTTGGAAGGGGTGTGCTGCCGACAGTATCCCTCTCGAGCAGGTGGAACTCGAAGTTTCTGTGATCGCCCAACTTTATCTGAAGTGCTCCAGACGAACTGGCAGAAGATGTGGAGGAACCGTCCCTTGAAATCGTGATGCTGTCGTTTTTGTCTGCGCGTTTGATTATCTTTGCGAAATCTTCGACGCGCACAGCAAACCTGTCTTTCTGTCCTTCCGCCTCCTTGCCTTTGAATTCAAACTTCTCAAAACCTCCCGCTTCCCAAACGAGATCGATGAGTGCAACATGCGACGGATCCATGGCCCTGAATTTGACCCCGCTGGAATCCACGTCGAAAGACGCTTCCTCGGTGAGGTTTTGGAGCGTGGAGACTATGGTCTTCCACTCCTCGGATGTCTGACACTTCATCAAGAAATGAGGGGAAGAGGGCCGATTTTCTTCCCGAAATGAGTCTTCCACATTTGCTGTCACTTGCTCTTCTTTCCTTCCTTCCTACATCGCGAAATCCTCACGCTCTTTTATTGGTTTTTTAAAGGTGAATGAATGGATGAATGAGGGGAGC
>JBOGRL010000084.1:0-4722 GCA_050749505.1 Nitrososphaerales archaeon | reverse complement strand
GGCAGATCGTTGTTTTGGGCCACTTTGGACACGCGGGGATACTTAGGATTGGAGTGTCAAGCGGATTCTGCCGAGTAAGACTCCGCCCGGCCGCCCCTTTTTTGGTTTCGCGAAGATCAACTAGCTCCGGATTACAGCTACATTTTTTGGTAATCGGGTTGAAGCGAATCAGATACGTACGGCGCCAGCAAAATTTCAAAGACAGCTGCTCGGTGAGATGAGTTTGGATTCAATCTTGGGATAAGCTGTCTTGACTGCATCTTTCTATCGCCGTGTCAAATCCAGCGGGGCTGACGCGCTTTAGGTTCTTAAAAGAATCTCTGCCCTTAAGAACCGATGGGACGGGAAGCCTAGATTCCAAAAAGTATTGCTGTGAGCGAAATTCTGTACAGTCGCCGATTCTTTGATGATTCTGGTTCACTTTTTCCCCCTTCATCAATAATCCGAACGCCCATCTTTATGTTGAATCGTCTGAACTCTGCCTCTTCCGCAGATATCTTTTCACAGGGTTGTCTCAACGAGATTGCTTTCGAAACAGAGTAGATCTCGTCAAGAGTTACCTCTCTCCTGCACGCAAAGTGCAGCAACCCACTTTTTGCAACGAAGCTTTCTTTCGGAAGTCTCTTGATTAACTCTCTGGCTGAATCGCTCTCTTCATAGAAAGAAACTCCGATTCCCCGGGCAATTGCTTTAAGGTCAGCTAGATCTATGTTCAAAAGGCTAGGTACCGTAAGACTCTCGAAGAAGTGGAATACCGAGTTTAGAGCTGAGCCGCGGCAGATTACTCCTGCGTCAAGCTGCCTGAGTGATCTGTCGAAATTTGAGCTGAAGCCTATCAGGAGGCCGTCTGACGCCGATTGATTGCGCAGGTTCCTTACTTCATCAAACGGTTTTGACCACAGAAATCCAATGACGTCGAAAAACTCGCTTTGCAGGTCTTGGAGTTCGCCGGCTGCGAAAAATTTCACGTTTATGCGGGCAAAGTCATTTTTCATCTTTGAGATCGAGTATTCGTCAAACTCCGACTCTTGATAGGCAAGAGCTGCTCTTATTCCTCTGAAAGCTCTCTGGAATCCTTGTGTCAGTGCGTTGGTCTGCCCGTTTTCAAACATTGTAATCCGATTCCTTCCAAAACGAGTGGGTTTTTCCGAGGACGCCTGGAATTATTGACAAGGCACAACGAGCTCAATTATCGTAATAATTCTTTCCGTGTTGTTTTTTTGGAGTTCGCATGCGACCCAACACACTCGCCTGACTTGGCCGCTACCACGCGCTCGGTTTAACCAGATTGTCACTCTGTTTTTAGGGACTGGGTAAAATAACCCAGAATAATGGGGGAGGTTTTCATCGACTCCGGCAAGCAAAAAGTGATTCATCATGGCTGAGGTAAACGCACTCGCCGGCCCGAGAAGGTCCCGCATGGAAGTCAAGATCGACATAATGCAGGCAATAGATGAGGGCGCCGGAAGGCCAACGCACATCATGTATAGGTCAAACCTGTCCTGGGCTGTAATGCGGAGCTTCATGAAAGTCTTGGAGGACCAAGGACTGGTGACTTCGAGCGAACTCGAGGGCCGGAAGAATTATGCTCTAACAGAAAAAGGATCAAGGGTACTTGCGACCTACATCAAAGTGAGGAAGCAGCTAGAATCGGCCACACTATTGGTAGAAATAAAGCAAGGTGTCTGAGTTGCAAAAGCTATTGATTTAGCCTTACATTCTCTAAACTCGCATCTAACCGACAGCTATACAATCTCATGTGCAGTGTTTAGCTGCCGCAAACCTTGAGCAGAACGCTGCAACGGCAGAAGAAACTGCCAAAACTCCGAAACAAAGCAGAAGCTATTCGAGTCCTCGATCTCATAAGGGGTGCTGTACACTCCTCTACTGCGCTGGGTTTGATCAGAGACGCTGAGGCCAAAGGGCCTGACCCCTTCAAGATCTTGATAGCGACGATCCTGTCAGCCAGAACCAGGGATTCCGTGACTGAAAAGGCATCAGATCGATTGTTTGCAAAGTACCCCGGCGCGAGAGCTCTTTCAAGGGCAAGCGTGAGCACTGTCGCCATGCTGATCAAGCCGGTTAACTTCTACACGGGCAAGGCAGCGCGAATAGTCCAGACTTCAAAGCAGATCGAGGAAAAATACGGTGGGAGGGTTCCGCGAAGCTACGATGAGCTGATGGATCTGCCAGGCGTCGGAAGAAAGACAGCCGGTTGTGTCCTGGTCTACGGGTTTGGTGAGCCCGCCATTCCTGTCGACGTGCACGTCCGCAGGATCTCAAACAGGATCGGGCTGGTGAATACTGTCAATCCCGAGGAGACCGAAGTACAGCTCCTGAAGCTATACGACCGGAAACACTGGATCTCGGTTAACGAACTATTCGTCAGCTTCGGTCAGACTGTTTGCGTTCCCATCCGACCAAAATGCGAAATCTGCCCGGTCAGGCCGCTATGCAACTACTACTACAATCATGTCGTGAAGAAAAAAAGAGGTTAGGCGCTGGAGCTTTTTTGCTGTTCTTCTTCCTCAGTTTTCTTGCTGTCTTTTCTCCCCTGAGTTTCTTCTTGTGAAGGCGGCTGTGAAGATTCTTCGGGGTTCGGCTTTCTATCTACCGGCGTACCGGCTTTGATTGGGGTACCAACAATCGGTCTAGAAGTCCCTGTCTGGTCCCCCACTTGCGGCTTACTTGCTGCCTGCGAGGGCTTTGCTCCTACCTGCTGCTTTGGGGTTCCAACTACCGGCCTCGCGGTCGGCATGGGAGTTCCTATAACTGGTCTCGGCGCGCTTGAAGGCGACGGCCTCGCGGGAGTGCCCGTTCCCATGGCGGGTGGCTTTGCCGCGGGTGCTCTGGCAGGCGGCTCCTGTTCCGAGATTTTTTCAAGGCGCTCTGATTTGTCGTCTCTTTCCTTGCTAGGTTCGCGCAGCCATGACAAACCGCGCCCGAACTTTTCGAGATCGCGCGAAATCAGCATGATGTTTTGAGTGGTTTCTTCGATTTTCTGCTTCAAAAACTGTTTTCTGACGCTGTTTGATCTCGCAAACTCCGTGTACAGATTATCGAGGTGTTTTTTTTCATCTTCGATACTCTGCCTCAGATATCTTTCATAAGGCGTCCCGCCGTCTAGATTTTCTAGCTCCATTTTGTTCCAAAACACCGATGTTGAATAATATCCTGTGAAATTAGCACATCATACGCGTTCAAATGCATTTTTAACTCTAACTGAATAGCGATTCTCCGCTGCTCGGAAAAAGGATAAAGGAGAAACCCTCGCTGGAACATGATCTTTGTCGTACTCGGAATTTTCGTGTTCACCTATGCTCTATTGATCTTTAGAGGGATCGGGAAGCGCTTCGTTTTGCCATCGTGGTCGTCGATGGCAATTGGAGCTTTGCTAATGATCGCCACGTTTTCAATTTCTCCCGTGCACGCCTTTCAGTCGATCGATTTTCGAGTGATTTCATTTCTCTTCGGAATACTCGTGATCACGGCCGGATTCGAAAAATCTGGTTTGATCGAGTACCTGGTAGTTTCGCTGCTCAATAGAGCCAAGAATCTTGATCGCCTGTTGCTCGGCACAGTCTTTGGAGCAGGCCTTCTTTCCGCTTTCCTGCTCAACGACGGCATCGCGCTCTTGGTGACGCCGCTCGTGCTTGGAATCTCTTCAAAGATAGGAATGAAAAACCCGCGAGGCCTGCTGCTGCCGCTAGCCTTCGGGATTACAACGGGGAGCACTTTCACGCCCATTGGAAACCCCCAGAACCTGCTAGTTGCGCTGAACAGTGGGATGAGCAATCCCTTCGCGCAGTTCGTCGAATACCTCTTCTTGCCGTCGCTTGCGTCCCTGCTTGCGGTGTACCTGCTGTGCAGAGTATTTTTCAAGCACGATTACTCGCTCGTCAAGCCGGATTTAGCCGAAGAGAAAAACACGCTCGCGCAAGACTCCAGCAAAATCAGCGACCCAGAGCTTGCAACTCAAAGCGCTGCGGTTCTTGGATTGCTCGTCACTTCAATCATCATTGTGGAGGTATTTCCTGAGCTCCAGCAGTCTCTTGGATTAACTCTGAGCAACCTGAGTTTTGCATTCGGCGTGGTTCTCCTGGTCTTGAGTCGCCGCAGGCTCTACCTGCTCATGGGAATCAGCTGGGGAGTCTTGATTTTCTTCGCGGGGATGTTTGTTGTCATGAGGGCTGTTTGGGACTCAAACATAGGGCCGATTCTACTGTCAGTACTTCCGAGTCCTAGCGCCACATCATCCCGCGTGCAATCGACCAGTGCCATCATGCTGAACTCAGTCCTGCTGAGCCAGATACTAAGCAATGTGCCATTCGTTCAGCTCTATACTTACAAGATGCACGCGCTAGGGCTGGCAGGGAAAAATGTTATCCAGTGGCTGTCTCTGGCGGCCGGTAGCACTCTCGCCGGGAACCTGTCGCTCCTGGGAGCTGTGAGCAACATAATAATCATGAATTCGGCGGAAGAAAGAAAATCAAAGGCCTTCTCGTTCTTTGAATTCCTGAAATACGGCGCGATAGTGACTCTTGTAACTACTCTAATTTTCTCCGTGTTCCTTTTCCTAATTTGAAGAACAAGAATAAACAACGTCTCTCTGGGATTCAAACCTCAAGGTTCTGCCTGGTCTTTTGTTCTTCAAAAAGTAGTTAGGGCATAGAGATACACATTAGCTGCCGTCTCCCCTCCCCCTAGGGGGGTCTCCTATTG
>JBOGRL010000083.1:0-11342 GCA_050749505.1 Nitrososphaerales archaeon | reverse complement strand
ACCAGTACCGCGACCCAGAAGTTGATCTGGCCGAGGAAGACGAGATAACCTGCAAGCGGTAGCACTACTTCACTCGGTATCGGTAGCGTCGCGCTTTCCATGACCATGAGCGCGAAGATGCCGTAGTAACCTGATTTGTCTATCAGGTTGACTGCGAACTGGAATATCTGACCTGACAAGCTCAATCGAAGATAAAGCGACTCCTTAGTCTTAAGATGAGGTTAGTCGAATTAACGAATCGACTGTGCAACATTCACCTTCTGTCCAGAATATGAAGCTTGTAGTACAGTTGTGAAATCATTCGAATCGTAGTGGAGGATTTTTCGGTATGGGTTGAACGACTTTTCTTATTCATTCCCTTCAGACTGTGCTGCTAAACAGAGCGCGAACGACTATACCGAAAACGTAGAGGGATAAGGTCGCTCCGAACATGATGTTACCTGCCAGTTCGGGCTCTGGTCATCTTGAGCATACACAGTTAGGGGAGTCACTACAAAGAGCGCAAGAATAAGTCCCAACGCCAACGAAAGCAACAGAGCCCGGAGGGAACTGTGGGACTCATGCCTGCGTCACCGTTCCATTCGTAAAGAGCCCAGTAGTTCGATGGATCGTCATGTTTGGCATGTTGTACGAGACGTTTGCGTTCAAGGGCACATCAACCCAGAGAGCGCTGACGACTACTTTCTGACCTAGATATTGATTGCTTGCGCATGACGGCTGTGAGATTGAGCCATACGAGTAGAATGCAAGCTCAGTTCTTGGAGGTGAATGGTAGGGAGTTCCACCTACTATCGTTCCCCCTCCACCTGTAGTGTTTCATGGGTCAGTACTACTTGTCTTGACCAGTGTTGCGTTAACTACCCCCATTGTCGCACTCACATTATCTCCGTAAATGAGGGTATAACTGAAATTGCCTCCAACAGATGCAAATCTTGAATCATGTCTCACCTGAGTAGCGAGGTTTGTGAGATAATGTGGCAGCTGAGACTGTGTGAAAATTATGCCCTAATTACCCGTGACTGGCCGAAAGCTATTTAGCTCTGACGTTCCTGAGCCCTGGATATGAGCGATATTCTTCTTTCCGGGGATGATAGAAAGCAGGAACTGTTTCTGCCAAAGATGCTTGATGAATACGTAGAGGAGGACAACGAAGCCAGGCTGATAGACGCGTTTGTGAATTCGCTGGACATGAAGACCCTCGGTTTCAATCACGCCGAACCATCAGGAGGAGCGGGAAGAGCTCCCTACGATCCGAGACTTCTCTTGGCTTTATTCATCTGGGGCTATCTGAACAGCATAAGGAATAGGAATGTCTCTTCTTACGGAGTTTTGATCTATGCAGCCGGGAACAGAGAGCGCTTGGTTTTATTGTCTGCCGGCTGACTTTGATTTGGCTCGGAAAAGCTTTTGGATTCAGGGTGCTCAATCGCTCTCAGAATGGATTCTAGATGTGAATGTGCTGCGCTAACTGGAATAATCAATAGCTTTCAAGCCAAGGAGGTTTCACGATGACAATCAGACTAGGCACTCTGGATCCTTTTTTTAAGCCAAAGAGTATTGCAATAATCGGAGCATCTCGTAATCCTGGAAAAATTGGTCACGAGATCTTGCTCAATCTTAAAATTTCGAGGTTTGGAGGTGATATTTTTCCAATAAACCCAAACGCTTCATCCATCTTGGGCCTCAAGACGTACGCAAGCCTAGCCAGCATCAAAAGCGAGATTGACCTTGCCGTGATAGTTATTCCAGCTGAGTCAGTCGAAGAGATGTTGGAACAATGTTCAAAAATGCACGTAAAGGCTGCAGTAATCATAACTTCGGGATTCGGGGAGGTGGGGAAGATAGATCTTGAAAAAAGATTAGTAGAAATTGCTCGCGAATCAGGGATGCGATTAATTGGTCCGAATACGTTCGGAATATTTTGTGCAGGTAGCAACATGAACTGTACGTTTGGACCTGGCCACGTTCTTTCCGGAAAAACTGCGTTCATCACTCAATCTGGAGCTCTTGGTCTTGCTCTGATGTCTTGGACGACAGAAGAAAAATATGGAGTTTCTTCCATTGTAAGTATAGGCAACAAGGCGGATGTGGATGATGCTGATCTTCTTGAATACTTTGCAGACGATGAAAACACCAAATCCATCTTGATCTACATGGAGGGTTTGAAGGACGGGAAGAAATTCTACGAAGTTTCAAAGAGGATAGTCCAAAAGAAACCAATCATTGCGATCAAGTCTGGAAGATCCAAGCGTGGCGCGCTGGCGGTATCTTCTCACACTGGTGCAATAGCGGGACAAGACCGTATCTTCGATGTCGCGTTCAAGGAGGCCGGAGTGTTGCGTGCAGACACCATGACACGGGCGTTTGACTGGATCCAATCCATAAACGAAAACCCAATTCCCAAAGGTGAGAACATTGTTATCGTGACCAACGGAGGAGGAATAGGAGTGCTGGCGACAGACAGGTGTGAGGAATTGAACCTCAACCTCATGGTCATTCCAGATGAGCTGAAGAATGAGCTCAGTTCGGTCGTCCCGAGTTTTGGGTCCTTCCGGAATCCTATAGACCTCACGGCAAACGCGAATGACGAAATATACAGTAAAGCCTTACAACTTCTGATTAAACGGGATGACGTACACGGAATTATTGCTCTCTTCTGTCAGACGGCTAACATCGACCCTACGCTAGTAGCCGAGACCATAATGTCAACAGTAGGGCTGAAAGATGGCAATAAGAAGAAAGCAATCACCGTGGCCTTTGTGGGCGGTCACCTCGCAAACGCCGCTTACAACAGGATGATCGAGAAAAGATTCGCGGCGTACCCTGCTGCGGAGAGAGCCGTAGACGGCATGTATGCTCTAATTGAACGGCTCAGACGATTACGATATGTCAATCCTGGGGATTAATAGAAATGACTCAACAAGGGTCAATCAAGCCCAAAGAATCAACGATTATTGATCGTTCGGTTGCGGTCGGGAGAAACTTTCTCCTGGAACATGAGGCTGAGAAACTCGCAAGTAAGTACAACATTCCCGTCGTGAAAAGTCGACTCGCCGCCTCGGAAAGAGAAGCGGTTGAGGCTTCCAGGAGACTCGGATACCCCGTTGTGATGAAGGTCGTTTCTCCTAATGTGCTACACAAGACAGACGTTGGCGGAGTCAAGGTGAATATCAAAACCCAGGCGGAGGCAAGAGAAGCTTATCGCACAATCAGGAAAAACACTCTTCGATCAAACAAGGACGCGAATGTTGTCGGAATACTTGTTCAGAAGATGGCGCCCGCCGGCCACGAGTTTGTCGTTGGAGCCACAAGAGATCCGCAGTTCGGCCCGACCGTAATGTTCGGGTTGGGAGGGATCTACGTCGAGATATTCAAGGACGTCTCTTTTAGATTTGCTCCCGTTTCTGAAGAAGACTCTCTTAGAATGATCGAGGAGCTGAAATCTTCTGCCTTGCTCAGTGGATACCGTGGTTCAAAACCGCTGGATATTTCTTCGGCATCAAGGGTAATCAGAGGGGTTGGAGACATGATTATGAATAATGAGGCAGTTGAGTCGATTGATATCAACCCGCTTTTTGTTTACCAAAAAGGAGTTATGGCTGCTGATGTCCGAGTGATGCTAAAGCCAGCAAAGTGAAATGTAGAGAACCTCGGGACTGGCAGAGATTATGTCGGATCTGCCCACTTTGCGCTATTAAGAATTACATTCATCAAAATGTGTGCTAGAGTGAGATCCGAAGTAGCTTTATCCCGCGGATCTAGCAAAGAAAAGGCGCAAAAATGAATCTCTGCGAGAATGGGTGTTATCCAGTGAGTTTCTCAAAAGCACAGTCGCAGATCCACTTGTAAGCGGGGGGGAGAAGATATCAAATAGACTCGCTTTTCTATCGATCACTCCAAATTAGGGCTAGTTCCAGTACTCTAACTGCCTTCTCATTCTTGCTAAAGTTAGAGCGCCTTGTCTTGATGTGCCTACGGACAGACCTTTTAGACCGTAATCGGTTTCTCTTGATCTCGTTGTTGTTCTTCTTCTTGTTGTTGTTGTCGTTTTTCTGATGGTTTCCGTTTCTGCTGAATATTGTTTATCAAAAGAGGGAAGATTTTATCCTCTTCCTCTTTTATGTGCGCAGAAACGATCTTATCTAGTTTCTGCAAGCTCACCCAACGGTTTTCCGATCCTGACTCCGGGAATGAGTTATGAATATCGGCAAATACCGCAAAGATTAATTTATGTTGGTGGAATACGGCAGTTATATCTTCTGAAACCTTTTCTTCTTCTCCCTCCGAAATCTCAGTTAACATTAACAAGATTATGGACTTTTCATCTGAAATGTGTCTTTTGAGAAAGGTTTCAAGCTCAAGAGCGCGGTTTCTCGCCGTTTCGTAGTCTTCCCAGCCCTCCCTTGAGGTGAGCATTCGTAATATCCAGAGTTGACGCATGATTTCGCTGTGATCATTTCTTAGGGCAGAGATGAGCGTTTCGAAACGAGCCGAGCGAGGTAGATTATGAATCATTTCCATTTCTTCACCCAGTATTTCGCTAGAGTCAGCCAATTTCCCAGAACCGTCTGGCTTGATGAAGCATCGATCGACTATATACGCTATTAGACAATTCTCATGGTTGGGATTAAGAGTGCGCATTAGAAGTTCGTCGGCTAATCCTCTTACTGATTGCTAGACGATTGACCTGGGAATTTGAAGGAGAGATTCCTTCTAAATCAGAGCGTGACGCTTGGCCGAAGAGCTGTCGGTGCAGCAGAGATAGCCATAGCTCAACTCGATTCAATAAAAGGCGGCTTTCAATGCACCCTGCGACCCGCCTGCCCTGTATGCCCTGATCCATCTCCAGAACGTTCTGATAGAGATGTCCAGATGCTTGAGATTTCTCTTGCGTCTTTCGCGCCATAGCGCCCTATTGCTGGTGGGATATAGCCAAATACCACGACTATCATTAGTGCGAAGCTAAAGCCCAATCCGATATGAATATTCCCTGCTTCGCAATCCTCAGCATTCTCTTGCCTATGAAGACAGCGTCAGACACTGCAGTAATATCATCAACCAGCAGCACCACATCTGCAGCCTCTGCAGAAATACCCGCCCGCCCGCGCCATGTGCGCCCATAGCAACTCCAACCGTAGCTGTTGCGAGGGCTGCTGGGTCGTTTATTCCGTCTCCAACCATGATAAGAAGATCGTATTTGTCTTCGAGTCTTCGACCTTCTGTCCGTCCAGGGAATAGATTTGCTTAAACGTTCTGGATTCCAGTTTCCTTGGCTATCGTCTGCGCATTCTCGGCATTATCTCCAGCCAGCATCACGGTTTGTTCAACGCCAAGTTGATGGAGCCTTTTTCGATCATTGCCGGAACGCCGGCCCAAATTTGGCCGCTGAAATACAGTTACTCCTGCTGGCTTGGAATCGATTGCAACGAAAGTCAGAAGCTTCCCGTGCAATTGGGTCTCATCGATTATGTTCTCCAAGCGATGCCCCCGACAATTTCCTTTTCCAATTGGGGGCGCGGAACGAATGTGAAATCTGGGATGGTTGTCTTGGAGATTCTGGAAGCAGTTTGAAGATATTCTTGTTAAAAAAAGAAGAACCGAAATCTAGCCCGGAACAGTTAGGAACCGAAGGTTTTTGACAAAGAAGCCCGAATGCATGCATTTAAAAATTCGGATCTGCAAGTAAAATCAAGGAATCAGCCAAGACAAAAAATGCCAAGACCAACCTGGGACGAGTATTTTATCGAGCTTTCCAGGACTGTCGCTTCCAGATCCACGTGCGACCGCGGGCGAAGCGGCTGCGTAATAGTCAAGGACAAACGGATCCTGTGCACGGGATACGTGGGTTCACCGCCTGGGATGCCCCACTGCGACGAAGCCGGCCACCTCCTCAGAAAGGTGATCGATGAAGACGGACAGGTCAGGCAGCACTGCATGCGCACAATACACGCAGAGCAAAACGCGATAATCCAAGCGGCGAGGTTCGGGATTTCACTCGAGGGTTCAGCCCTCTATTGCAAGATGGAACCATGCAGAACCTGCGCGATGAGCATCGTGGCCGCCGGGATCAAGAAAGTCGTCTGCGAAAAACACTACCACGCTTCTGAAGATGCAAAGGAAATATTCGCAAAGTGCGGCGTCGGATTGGCGGTGTTGACCAACGAAGTTGAAACGTACGAGAACATGTAGTAGTCCCCCAACGCACCACAAGAAAAAGACCTGATCGACTAGCGTGATCGACCCAACCCTTAAATTGAACTTTTCGTGCCCGCCCTAATTGCTTTTGCAAATCATTGCCATACAAAATTTGTAAGATTTCAATTGGTTTCATGCAAAAAGTCATTGAAATCAATAGGAGACCCCCCTAGGGGGAGGGGTGACGGCAGCTATAATGTCTCTCATCTATCGTGTTAGGGCAGAGAGTATCATTTCTCAACAAACGTCGAGTATTCTCATGCGAACTGAGTGCCGCATTTCCAGAGATGATTTCAAAAAATGCCTCGGTGCCAATTTTGATATTCAATCCAATTGAGGCACCGATCAGATTCTCATGAAGTAGTAGGAGTCTTTGGCCCGATTATATCAAGCATGAAAAAATGGAGGTGGGGGAGCTGCGGGCGTCGAAATCGCCACAGAGCGCGTCCGAATCCCCGAAAAAGTCGAGGACACCTAATATACCTGAATTATTCCCAAATGCAAGCGCGACCTTCAAAATGGGAAACAGAATTGTGCACTTTGAGATACCCGTGAATGACGTAGAAAGGATGAGCAAGTTCTACAGCGATTTATTTGGCTGGAAGATCAACAAGCAGCCGATGTCCGGAATGGTTTACTGGATGATTGAAACGACAGGTCGAGAAATGAGCGATCTGGGCGGCGGCATGTACGTAAAGCAAGGCGAAACCGACAGGCCGAGGTTCTTCATCCATGTCGAGGATATCGACGGCCACACTGAAAGGTTCAGGCAGGCCGGCGGAAATGTTGTTGCGAAAAAGCAGGAGATTCCAGGTTTCGGCTACAGCGTACTTGGAGTTGATCCAGAGGGCAATATGCTGGGACTGTTCCAGCCGGTGCAGCAGGCGGTGCCATCTCGTAGTAACAAGAAAACTACCGCGAGAAAACCATCCGGCAAAAGAAGTAGCAGCAGCAGTGCTGCCGCAAAAAAGAAGGGAAGAATGAGCAAAGGAAGAAAATAGCCTCTCTCCCTCCCCCCTTCTACGTTCTCTTTTTTTTGAGCAAGCCGGTTCGTTAGCTCAAAAAAGCCCAAAAACTTTAGGGCTTTGCATTTCTTTCCCAGGGAAAAAACACGCCAAACGGGGTTGTAGTGAAATTGCCTCTAGATCAAACTCCTCAACTCCGATGCGGTGTTGATAATTTAATAGAATATTTTTATAACGTGATATCAATGCGACTTTACTTTGAAGATCCTCCACGCCAGCCATGGTCAAGGTAAATACCATAATGCTGCTGCAGTCGTGGTGATCATCCTCATAGTACTTGCCGGTCTTCATTTTTTTGTAGCTGGTGGTGCTAACTACCGAGCAGCCGCGTATGTATCATATTCTTCTGCTTCTAGCAATACCTCGCAAGCAGCAGAAAAGCTCTCGGGGCAGGATAACTTTTCAGCATTGACTCCGCTAGGAATCAGAGCCGCAGCGAATTTTCATCCAGTTTCCTTCGAAGGAATAGCATCAATTGGCGGCAGCACGGGGTCGCCCGGAGCGCAGGCAGTTTACGATGAGCAAATAGGCATCACGTTCACCCAGAATTTCAGCAGTCTTGCATACAACGTGACGGCAGTTGAGCAGCAGGATGCCGACGGATTCGGCCCGGCTTATCTGCTCCAAGGAGTTTCAAACAGCAATTACTGGTATCAAGTCGGACTCGCGTGGAACTGGCCTCTGCTCAGCGGCGGATATCTTCCCGGCTTTAATTTGCTATACGAAGTTTTTGATCCCTCCCAGAACTCGATTTTCCCCTCGGGCGGGGGCGGCGGGCTGGGCAGCTTCTCCGGTCAGGTGAATTCCGGCGACAAGGTCTTGCTGAGTTTATACTTTTCAACAAACGGGAACGTCACGATGTATGCACGCGATTGGAATACCGGGGCAAGCGAACAGGAATCCTATTTTGCCGAGGGCGCAAGTTATTTCGAGGGGCTTGCCTCTTCACCAGCTTCGAACGGATTTTTTACGGGGTTGATGACTGAGCAATACCACTCATCTCCCTACTTTGGAAGCGAACAGGAGGCAATCTACAGTAATGCAACATCTGCATTGAGTTCAGCCTGGCAGTGGATTGACGAATACAACGTGAATACACTAGAGTCAGAGTTCTCCGCGAGCACCTTCACTTCATTCTCATCGAACCCGACGCAGCTCAGGGGTTTTTCGTCAAATGGAGCTGCCGAAGCTGCGAGCGCGTATGATTTCATAACCGGCTCCGCCAACTCGATCGAGATGACCTTGAGTTACTCTTTGCTCGGAGGCGGCGCAGGGTATTCTGCCCCTGTCATTTCTTACACCTCAGACGGAGTACAACAAACCGCGACTATGACCACTACGCCGAAGGTGTACCCTATCGATTCAGGCACATCCTGGTCGGTGACAAACCTGCTTGGAGGCTCCACTTCAATTGAAAGGTGGATAACAAACCAGACGACCAGCGCCACCGCGACTGCACCGCAAACTATCGCGTTTGTCTACAACCATCAGTATTTAGTTACCTTTGCTGTAAACCCCAAAAGCGGCGGATCAACAATTCCTTCGACCGGGAGTACTTGGTACAATGCAGGATCTTCAGTTGCAATGAGTGCGACGCCTAATCCACCATACTTTCTTTCAGCATGGGCTGCTTCCTCGCAGTCGATCTCCATAACGAATCCGTCCGCATCATCTGCGAGCGCGATCATCGGTGGGTCAGGCACCATCACTGCGAACTTTGGGACAGGTTCAATCTCCCTGGAACCTGCCTCGGGCGCAGTGACGCAGGGCTCGTCAGTCCACATCACAGGCACTGTCAGGGATGGCGGGCAGTCTGCAACTCTCAGCGTTTCGGGGCTTCCGAGCGGCGCCACGACAGAATGGTCGAGCAATCCCGTTACGTCCAGTCCGTCGGGCGTCGAGGATACTCTGACGATACGAACCGCGTATTCCACCCCGGCTGGTAGTTATACCCTCACAGTGGCCATAACGATCGCCGGGGGAAGCACATCGACACAGCTTAATTTGACAATTATCCGAGCTATCCCGTTGTCACTGAGCTACTCTGTTCAGGGAGCCGGTTCCAACTATTCGGCTCCCATGATTTCCTACGTGTACAATGGAACGTCTTCTCAATCCGCGTTAAGTGCGACGATGCCTACAACCATCTACGCTGACCAAAACACCGGGTGGAGCGTATCAAGTTCGCTTCCGGGTTCTACGACCACCGATGAGAGATGGCAAACAAATCAGTCAAGTGGCGGAACCGCATCTTCCAATGCGACTATCAACTTTGTTTACTACCACCAGTACCTCGTCACATTTTCCTACACCGTCGAGGGCGGAGGTTCGGGTTACGCTCCGCCGACCGTGACATACGCGCAATTTGGGTCAAACCTCTCCACGACAGCAGGGCAGAAGGTCTGGGCTGACGCATCTTCGGAGTACTCGTATACAAACCCGCTGGGTGGGAGCGCGCGGGGAGAGAGATGGGAGGCAGGCAATCTATCCAGCGGGCAGGTTTCGTTAGCGACCACCATCTCTCCGACGTACTATAATCAATACACCGTGGGCGTCAGATATTCTATTGAGAACGGCGCCGGCCAGTTGTCTCCCGACCCGATTTTCACTTTCGAGTCGCTCGGGGTAGCGCAATCGCAAAACCTCGGAACAACATCTACGACATACTGGGTGGATGCCGGGTCAAATTACGACGCGTCAACCATACTTGGGGTGAACCCGAAGGAAAGGTTGCTGTTGATCACCAACTCGACGACTACGATTGAAGAAGGAGCAGTATCTTCCAAACTGTCTCTTGATTTTGTCTACGAGCATCAGTATTACCTTAGCACCCAACCAAACGTGCCCGCTGGCGGGATGGTGAGCCCGCAAAGCGGGTGGATCAATGCAGAAGACAACATCTCGATATCAAGCTCGGCGGGCCCGGGGTGGAAGTTTGAGTACTGGTCCGGCTCTGGGGCAGGATCGTACTCTGGTGATTTGAGTGTGGCCGCGGTGAAACTCGATGCGCCGGTCAGCGAGACTGCAACGTTCTATCCTGGACTCACCATCGGCGCAGTGGGTCCGGGGTCGGTTTCGTACTCCTTGGGTACTAATTCTGGCAGCGCTGGAGCTAAGCCGGAGACCGTGTATCTGCCGTATGGAGAATCTGTATCCTTGAGGGCAGACCCTTCTTCCATATTTTACAAGTTTGATTACTTCACGGGTGGAAACGAGACACATTCGAGCACCATTGTCCTTGACTCGCCGAAGATTGTGGAAGCTCATTTTAGCTACAACTATGCGAGCATCGGCGGCCTGGTAATCGCGCTGGCCGGCGGCATGGTCATGCTCGTAGCCCTGGTTAGAGGGCGAAGGCGCCAAAAAGTTACGGCGTGATCAGAACTTTTAGCGCGTAGAGTTTTACTATGACGCTGTCAGGGATTTTTAGGCGGGAAGAATTTCCTTGATCAAATAATTTCACATATCTCGCCAAAGCGTGCTGGTGCAACCGGTTTGACCTTACCTCTTTCCTTCCAATAGTTAAAGACGGCAGTTTCATCCTCGCTCAGGCTTTCGCCAATGCCGTTTTGATACACGTAATTCAGCTTTTCAACTGCCTTCCTCAATATCTGGAGCTCAATGTCGCTGATGGTGCTGTCTGGCGAATCCTATCTCCCCGCTCCTTTTTTTCCTATACGGTGCTCTTTCTTCCATGCGCTGTATTTTCAGCTGCGTCATGATCAAGGACAAAAACAATGAGCAATGATATTACTGTAGCGGCGATGATCGCGGGAGTATTTTTCTGAGGTCATTCGCGCATGGTTTTTCCATTCTCACAAGAAAATATCTGTTTTCAATTCGTTTCTTGTCGCCGAAATTGACATGCTCGGGGCGTTCATCCGTAGAAAATACGCTTTTTTCCAAGGAATAATAGATAAAAAAAAGGAAAGCTCCCTTCTTTTTTTGGGGAATGGGACGAGATGCTGGGCATGAAAACAAAAAGTCAAAAAGCTCTCCTTCAGGCATCGCGAGAGAAGATTATGCAAAAATCAATATGGTCCTTCCTCTTAAAATCAATAGGGTATAGATGAGAGACATTATAGCTGCCGTCACCCCTCCCCCTAGGGGGGTCTCCTATTG
>JBOGRL010000082.1:0-3531 GCA_050749505.1 Nitrososphaerales archaeon | reverse complement strand
CCCCGTTTGTGAATTGTATAGTCTGAGTTTGATTCGTTGATTGTAAAACTGCAATCCAATCGACAAATTGGAGCGAGTTGAAATAGTTCAATACCAGAGCTGAACCAATTATAGCTTCGAAGACTATGCCATAAAATGTCAAAGCCCACAATCGAATATTGTAATTTTCTCGACTGAGCTTTTCTTCGATCTTCCCTAGTCGCTCCATTAATCTGGTATTGATTTTTCTCGATTTTATAAAGGCCATAGCCCGAAAACGCGGAATTCGAGCATGAGTTAAAGACTGAATAATCTTGCAACCGATTTTTGACAGGGAGAAATTCTTGAGGAAACAACCGAAGACTGGACAAAGCCTGTTTTCCCTACCTACCTCAGAACCAACAATTTCGAAAGCTATCGGATTGGTTTGAGCTAGAATTTCTCGAAAGAGTCTCTTGCTAACTGCAATGCCTCCAATTTCTCTACTCAGGAGTTCTGCTGTTAGCTGTCTTCTTAACATGTTTGAAACATAAACGCTCTCGCTCAGGCCTAGTTCACGTGCAATCCTGTGAAGATTAGAAACAACATGGGAGTCAAGTCTGAACGACTTCAGGACAGTCCTATTGTTTTCCAAGTAGAAACACAAATGACGTTTTGTTGCTCATTGTTTCAAATAAGCCTTTTGTGTTTGTCTGTTTATTCCAATGATTATAGCTAAAGCTACGCTTTAGCTATGCAGAACCTAACTCCAGGAATCGTCTTTCAAGAAATCCAACCTACGGAAAGAATTATGATGATTTCCCGAGACGGGTCAAAGAAATCGGGGTTTTCTCTTCCTACTCAGCGAGACGCTCGCGGACATCTTCTCGGTCCGTTTGCGGATGCGTTTCCCCGCCCCGTTGATTGAAATCGATTGATCGATTCAATCGAAACAAAATCGATCGATAGCTGTTTGTTTCGGTAGAAGCTTTTGCTATCGCTTTTTGGAAAATCGATCAACTGCTGGTGGACTTACTTTAGTCGACGCGAGAAATTCGATCGAAGTTTATCGATCTATCAAATTTATCATTCAATTGATCGATCCGTCGAGTTGAGCGTGGAAACCATCCGCATGTCTATACACTGTCCATTTTGTCCACTTTTCTAGTCTATACGTTGTCCACTTTTCGAAACTGAAAATTACGACGCTGTGGTAGGTGCATCACGACGAACCGCTTGTTCAAGCAATACATCGATAGGATCTTTCTCCTTTGGCTTTGCCAGCTGCTGCATAATGTAAAGACGAATTGCGTCGGGCATGGTCTCTCGTGGCTTGCTTTGGACGAATTTCTTGCACGTGATACAGTAGTAGCCCAGCTGCTCGACCTTGAGATCTCCCTTTCGAGACTGAACGTAGAGCGGAAGCATTGTTTTAGTCTTCTCACTCTTGCACTCCCTCAACCTCATCTTTGAGCTCTTGATAATGTCTAAAACCCTCCGAGTGTACTCAACCTCAGCCTCTGAGATGAGGCCAGATTCCACCCAGGGCCTTATCACCGCGTCACGTATACGAAACTCATTACCTTTGATTCCAGCCTTTCTCAATCTTTGGATTAATCTGTCAAGTGTCAGCGGCCCTTCATTCAGAATGGACAATATTGGCATGGGACTGGATGCTCTTGGTTGATTGCTAGTGTAGATCTTAGCCTTCACTGGAATGAGCGGATTTCTCTTCTTCGCAAGGCACCTTCGGCACAGCATGAATATCTTCTCCCACACTCGCTTTCCGGGGGCAACGGTGATGAAGGCATAAACTACCCTCTGTTTAGTTGCGTCGTTGCACACTGGACATCTTCCCCAGGGTCCGTGCGGCAAGCGTCTTCGCTCTCGGAAAGGCTTTCTGCCACCTTTTCTTTCGTGTTCTGTCTTTCGAGAGATCTGCCTGAAATGCCTCGCTCTGTAATTCCTATCACGTATTGCATTCAGCTCTGCTTTGGTCAGATGCCGTATTCTCAAGGGAGCTCACAGTCTGGCAGTTTCTTCATCTAAGATGGTGAGCCAGGTACCAAGCTTCGCGCAGTACTCATCAGCCGAAATGAAATCCGGCTCGCTCCGAATGACAAGCTCAAGCATAGAGCCTTCTGGAAGCAGTTTCTGCAATACCTTCTTGAGGCTTCGAAGATCTACTTTTTTTGCCAGGAGAGCCTGCTGGCTTGTCAGGGTCATCAGAAGGTAGTTCTTGTGCACCATAACATATATTGGTTGGTTTTTGTGCACCCAAATACGCATAAATATTCGAGCTACGGATTCCTGATCCAGCTAGCAAATGGTCAGAGCAATCAAGGGAAGAAATAAGACGACTCCTGGAAGCTTCTGGAACGCGTCAAACAACAGGAAGAGACAGGCGATATTATTCTATCTCGGGAAAGACCCTCTTCGCCCCAAGAGGTTTAGCGAAATCTACGACAACACAAGAGGGATATGCTAAAGCAAGCACACCCTGATACTCTACCTTCGTAAGCTGGTCAAGGAAGGCGCAATTGCAAGGAAGGAGGTTTCCAGGCGAAACGTCGAGTACTATCTCAAGACAAGCGGCTACAGAGTGAAGAAGCTGACACTGGAATGCGGCCAGATGCCGATCAAGCTAGCTCCTGGAAACGAGATAAGACTGGCCCTGGTGCTAATAGGAGAGGA
This sequence comes from Nitrososphaerales archaeon, assembly GCA_050749505.1. Classification (GTDB taxonomy): domain Archaea; phylum Thermoproteota; class Nitrososphaeria; order Nitrososphaerales; family CADDZS01; genus DATLTL01. The sequence continues at coordinate 879 of JBOGRL010000082.1, read as the reverse complement.
CAGGAGGGAGTACGTCCCCAATGACCTACTGCCCTTCTTGTTCTCGAAGGAATGGGCGTTCTACGACTCGAAGCATCCGCACTTCAGGTACAACTACACGAGGGAGGGAATAGAGTTTCTTAGGTCTCGCGGCATCTACGTGGAGAGGTGGGACTGGCTCTCAGAACTCGGTGATCTTTTGAGCGAAAAGGAGCTAACAGATTTGAAAAAGCGCAAGGAGTTTGTTCCAGTGTTCGGAAAGCAGCCGGAGTACGATCAATCGGAACTGCAAAGATCCCTAGAGGCTGCAAAGCTCGGGAGAGTCAAAGAGTTCAGTGTTAGGTTCAGCGACGGAAGAACGCATGAGCTCAAAACGGTAGCTTGATTATCGCATCTCCGTCCGGAAGAGCTGCGACGTACTCGAAACCCTGGGAGATGAACGATTTCACTTCATTGATCGGAACTACTCGCTGCTTGTTTCCGTTGTTCACCATAGAGCCTAGTAATTTGTCCCTGACCATTTTCAATACTTCCTCTTTTGACATTGACGCGACATCAAGATCCTCCAGCTGCTCAGGTTTAATCCCTGACAGCGATAGGAATTCTTCCTTGACTGTCTGTTTCACTTCCTCTTTGCTCAGCTCGCTAGTCTGAGTGGATAAGATCGGCTCGCATTTCTTGTACGATTTCCTCATCTCTTCAATCATAGTAGGCGGTAGCCTTCCCTTGTTCGTTGAATATCTTGCTTCAATGTCTCCCTTGTGTCCCATAAAGAACGAAAGATACGGGTGAGAGATAAAGCCCCTGGACTCGGCAACGATCATGTTCGTATCACAATAAGATCTAAGCACATACGGTCTCCATGAGAATCCTGCTTTGATTATGGCTTCTTTGATGTCC
>JBOGRL010000081.1:0-2540 GCA_050749505.1 Nitrososphaerales archaeon | reverse complement strand
GATGAAGTACACTCCGCACTTTTCTTTGGGAGAACGAGATGCTCGATGGCAAAAAATTCGCGCAGCCATGGAGCACGAAGGGATCGAGTGCCTTGTGATTTGGGGTAGCGACCGCTGCTACGGTACCGCAAGCGCGAATATGAGATACCTCCTGGGCGTCGTGCCGGAGTCAATGTCCGGGGGAATCGGAATTCTCCCCATCGACGGTGATTCTGTCGCGTGGCTAGACTATCCTAACTACTACAAACCCTACCCAGCTCACCTGAGCTATCAGGATTGGACGAATGAGATCCGTCCCGTCGCCGGGATGAAGCCGATTGCAAAAGAAATTGAAAAGCGGGGCTATAAAGAAAGTAAGATCGGGCTGGTCAGCCACTACATGGCGAGCATGATAGATCAGCAGCCCTACATCGTTCCGCATTACGATGTTGAAGCTCTGGAGGAGTTCCTACCAAAGTCAAAGGTCGTAGAGGCCACAAAACTCGTTGACGATCAACGGATGATCAAATCTCCAGCGGAAGTGAAGATGCTCGAGAGATCAGGGCAGATAGCAAACAAAATGGTAAACGCATTGATTGAGACATCAAAACCCGGCGTGTTAGAAAGCGAAGTATTCGCCAAAATGGCCTACGCCATGCTCACCGAAGGCGGAGAGGGATACCTATTCAATCAACTTGCTTCAGGAGGTATTGATGATGAATGGCGCCACCTACTCCACGGAAAAGGTCTCCCACTCGGACCGACCATGAGGCCGCTCGGAAATCGGGACATTGTAATCACTGAATTTCACTCAAACTATGGAGGTTACCTCGTAGGAGTGGAGTTTACGGCTCTCGTGGGATCTTACAACGAAAAGATAGCTTACCTTCACAGCATCGCAGTTGAATCCTTGAAGAAGCTTATGAGCAAGATGACGCCTAACACTACTCTCCGCGAAGTCATAGAGGCAATGAGAGCTCCAGTGCTCGAAGCAGGTCTTTCATACATCGAGCTCGGATTCCACGGGCACGGTCTATCCTCTCCGGAATTTCCGACGTATGTTTACAGTGACGACTGGCCCTATGAGGCTGGCGAGGGAATCAACGATTATAGACTAAAAGAAAACACGGCTTTTGGAATCAACATTGACATTCACGATCCAAAGTGGCGCGATGATGTCGGAATAATGTTTGGCGATACTGTTTTGGTGGGAAACCCGCCAAAGCTACTCGCAAACATCCCGCTAAATTTGCCTGTGTGCAAGTAGCAAAAAAAGAAGACTTAGTTTGATTCGACGACAAAACCAGCTCTTTGCGCGGCCGTGTAGACGGCGTCTCGCGTCAGCGTCTTTGAGATTTCTTTCTTGTACCATGGCGAGCCATGAACCGAGGGCGTTGGCTCGAATTCGGCAGAAGCCGACTCTGCTGCCTTTGCGACGACCGCTTTTGTCAATTTTTCCCCCTTGAGTTGACTCTCGGCTTTTTTAGATCGCACTGGGGTGTTGGCGATTCCGCCGAGAGAAATTCTCGAATCTGCGCATTTCCCGCCCTTATCAAACGATAATCTTGCGCATACATTAACAAGAGCGAAATCGCCAGAAGTTCTGCCCAATTTTGCGAATGCGCTTCCGCTTGCGGGAATGATTGGAATCTGAATTTCTGTAAGAATTTCCCCCTTTCTCAGGTCAGGAAGCAGATAATCAAGAAAGAATTTTTCCACGCTAAGTACTCTCTGCTTTCCTCCGGCTCCTACAAGTAGTACACTCGCATCGAACGCAAGGGTCGAGGGGCCGAAATCCAAAAACGGGAGAGATATTGAAATGGCTCCTCCAGCCGTTGCGACGTTTCGTACCTGAACCGGCTTTACGTTCTTTATCGAATCCAAAAGACCGCCTAGCTCTGGTCGCTGGAAAACTGCTTGCTTTAGTAGCCATGTGAACCGGCTCATCGCGCCTATCTTGAGAGCGTTCCCCTCAATCTTCACGTACTCCAAATTGAGGCTTTGCAAATCTACCAGCACATCAGCTTCGGGAAGCATGCCTCTTTTCGCAAGCTCGTAAATGCCAGTCCCGCCAGCAATGACTCTCGCCTTGCGCTTTTGGAGGATGTCAACTGCCTCTTCCAGAGTTTTGGGCGCAACCCACTCCGCAGGCTTGAATACTGGCATTTGCAAATTTCTACTCCTTGACCAATATATTATTATTTCAATGCACAAAAAACGCGAATCCTCTGGCAGATGGCGTGAAGTAATTCTGCGTGGTAACGCGAAGATTTCCGACTCCTTTTATCCAACAACAAAATCTGCATGTTTGGAACGAAAGTCGATTGCAACTGCCGCAGATTTCTTTGGGCTGAGAAGTTAGATCGGGTCATTTGGCAAGTTTAAGCCCTATTTCTTGCGCGTCCTCGGAAAAAACCAAACAGTCTTGCCTCGCTTCAGTTAAACCCGGCATCGCCAATCCTAAAATACCACTGTGGCGCAAAAAAATTGACTTCGATGGCAGCTCAAGAAACGATAAAGCGGATACGAATTAAAATGAACGTGAATGGTTCGGATTACTT
>JBOGRL010000080.1:0-2643 GCA_050749505.1 Nitrososphaerales archaeon | reverse complement strand
CCGGAATCTTGAAACCTAAAAGAAATTCAAATAGACCCTATTAAAGCGACCCGCTAGGGTGGATTCATAGGGAACGGATGTCATTGTCCCACAGCCGTCTAGGAGTCAGGTATTATATAGGGCGGCGTGGCAATATCGCCTCGAATGGTGTGATGGGTTTGTCCAAGTCAGAAGATCTTTCTAACGATCCAAAGTATAGGATATTTCAGGCCCTCTCTCACCCCACTAGAGTCAGGATACTGACGCTCATCGAACAGAACGAGCTCAGCTTCTCCGCGTTGAAACATGAGCTTGGGATCGAAAGCAGCGGCCAACTGCAGCATCACCTGCTAAAGCTTTCTGGACTGGTTTCAGAGGAAAAGAATGGTTGTTACGGCTTGACAGATGCCGGCAGAAGATCACTTGAGATTTACTGGGAAAGCGAAAGGTCGGGGAGATCGCTTCAAGACTTATGCTGCGTACCATCTCTTAGGGAATTCGCTGGAAACAATCTAGTCGGCAGGAGCGGAACGCTGCTGAGGCTTTCCGCAGGGTCTCTTCTGCTTGTCTTGACTGCGGCGAGTCTTGCCACTTACATCTTCTTCGGTCAGACGCTGCTCAATCTGCAGTTAAGCGGAGCTTCTTCCATCGTTTCCCTTGGTCTTGAAGGCGCGATCATCTTTGGTTTCTTCGGAGTATCGTTTGTCATCGCTGCGCTGACGGGATATCCTGGCTGCGAGATCACCGCCATCCCGAACCTTTTCTCAAGTAAAAAGTGGTACTGCGCCTGCCTGATGACTCCGTTCAACCTTCCAAACGGTCGCCTGCTTGGACGACGGAAAGAATAGCGGCAGGATTTGCTGCTATTCTCTACACCTCTTCTTGCCTAAATGATCTTCTTTTGACGCTGCCCATTTCAAAAGGATCTCATCAGAAGAGGAAGAAGTAATTAATCAGATAATTCGCCCGTCAAACCCGCTGACGGAGTAAGTTCAGGCGGGTGAGCCAAGATATTGAATCATCTGCGATCGACATAGGCGAGAACGGGGAACTTGACGCTAACAAATCCCGTATAGAGGCGTCCCAACATCAGAAGGCTGAAAGAGTGCGTCAGTCAAGCTGTCAACCGAAATCGGCTGATCAATGAATGAAAACATCACAACTGAAGTCCATGTTGTAGAGGTACGTATATATCGGATCGCGAACCATCGGTACGCACGTCCCCGAAATGTGAACGCACAACGCTGATCTTGCTCAAACTACTCAAATTATTTAAATAGAATTTTGGAAGGAATTTGTCAGGATGAAAAAGACTGGAGTTGCTGTCTTCGGTGCTACAGGTGCCATAGGTCAGCAATTCGTGCGTTTTTTGGCTAATAACCCTGCGCTGGACATTCGCATCATTACTGCATCCAGGGACAAAATCGGTAAGAGATACTCTGACTGTACTTCCTGGTACGCTGACATGTCGGGTAGTGGATCAGAGATACCAGATTCAGTAGCTAACATGCGTTTGTCGGAAACCAGCGTCGCGGCTGTCAAGGAAGTCGGTGGAGTGAATATTGTTTTTTCGGCGTTACCATCCGAGGTTTCAAAGGATCTAGAATCTCAATCAGCAGAGGCAGGGCTCTGGGTTATATCCAAGGCAAGCTCGTTTAGAAGAGATCCACTAGTACCTTTGCTGGTTCCAGAGGTCAACCCGAGCCACCTAAAGATTCTCCAGGTACAACGACGAATAAAAAAGTTCAGCAGTAACGGCGCAATCATATCCGACCCCAATTGCACGACTACCGGGTTGGTGCTTGCATTAAAGCCCATTCTTGACAATGTCGGCATAAAGAAAGTCATCGTAACGAGTCTTCAAGCAATGTCTGGGGCAGGATACATGGGGCTCTCTCCCGTATCTATCACAGATAACGTACTACCGTTTATCGTCGGAGAAGAAACAAAATTGCGAGATGAAACAGCCAAAATATTTGGCAAATTCCATAATGATGAAATCATCAATGCGACATTCCCATTATATTCGAGTTGCGTCAGAGTTCCCGTGGACTATGGTCACATGGAAGATGTGTATTTTGAGACCGAGAAGGAGTGCGGGGTTGATGATCTAAAGCGATTCATGAAGCGATTCCGTGGCGAGCCTCAGGAACTTGGTCTCCCAAGTGCTCCAGATTCCCCCATAGTCGTGAGAGAGGAGGAAAACAGGCCTCAACCTAAACTAGATGTTAATACCAACCATGGCATGAGTGTCGTGGTCGGAAGAGTGAGAGAACAAGGGGAAGGCTTCAGGATGATGCTGCTTGTCCACAACACGGTTCGCGGCGGAGCTGGCATGGCCGTGCTCAATGCAGAATATCTAGCCAAGAAAGGATTGACGAAATCTCCATTCAAGGAATCGCTAACTGCCTAGTGCAGTTGCTATAGCCACGTTTCGCACTCTTGTACCCAAGGCGTATTTCTGCAGAGAAATCTTCAAGAACTTCGGACTCGGAAGAGTTTTTTTATCATTATCAAGCTGCGTTGGGCTCCAACTAGGGAATGTGCCGAGACAGCAATATCGAGGATTGAGTTGTTCCCCATCTTATTTGACGAGTTGCCTGACACCTAATAATCAGGCCCGTCCCCTCAGTTGCCTGAAGATAACATGTGTCTCGTTTAGGG
>JBOGRL010000079.1:0-3288 GCA_050749505.1 Nitrososphaerales archaeon | reverse complement strand
GCAAAGTGCACTTCAGCAAAGATGCGGAAACTGGGCTTCGCTCGCCCGATCATCGGGAAGAGGATCAGACCAGACTCGATAGTGCTGAATCCATTCGCTCCGCAGCCATTGGTCAAAGGCGACGCAGAAAGCGCGCTGAGCTATGGATTGGTTGTAGTCGACTGCTCATGGGCGAAGGCGGGAGAAGTGTTCAAACGCAAGCACCTGAAGGGAAATCAGAGGAAATTACCCGCGTTAATTGCAGGAAATCCGACGAATTATTCAAAGCTCTGGAGCTTGAGCTCGGTGGAAGCTGCCGCAGCCTCATTCTACATCATGAATTTTTATGACGCTGCATACAGGTTATTGAATATCTACAAATGGGGGCCGACTTTTCTTTCACTTAATCAGTCTGCTCTGGATGAGTACTCGCAAGCAGATGATCAGCAAGAGATTGAGCAAATACAGCGGTCTTACTTCCCCCAGGCATTCGCATAAAATATTTTCAGAGGCAAAAGCCTTAATTCGAGTGCCGCTCATCGGGAGTTTCGGCACGAGCAAGTGCGCGGGTCTCGGAGTACTTCTGAGGAAACTCCTCTGTCCACGCGGAAATCCACGGCGTCGCGAGACGCGATCAGAGATGGTCGGCTCCAAAACAGAAACGATATCCAACCCAGATCACACGAGGAGGCAGAAATGCTGAGGTTCCTGGCGCGGAATGAAACGGTTGTCACGTGGGGACAAAGGCCAAACAGGGATCAATGATAATCCGCAAGAGTCCCAGGTAGGCCGCATAGCTGAATCCCGCTTAAAACAGAAAGAGGGTTACGGGCTTGCACGTGCCCCCTATCTTTTTAGAAAACTTCTGGCACTCGTATCGACCTGAATCTTTTTTGGAACCACGTTCCGACTGAATCGAATACTTTCGCAAAATAATTCTCGATTATCGCAAGGCCGATGAATACTATTGTTGCCCCCACCAACACTCCGCCGAGTACATCCATTGGATAGTGCAACCCAAGGTATATTCTCGAATAGCATACAATCGCAGCTTCAATTGCAAGGAGTATCGGAATAATCTTTCCGTTCTTCTTGAATCTCGTGAGCACGAAAATAGCCCCAATAGACACGATCAGTGCGTGCCCTGACGGGAATGATGAATCTGTGTCTGCAGGAGCTCGCAGTATGATTCCACTGAGCGCTTCTCCGTAAGGCCTTTCGCGGTAGATCAACATCTTCAAACTCTCCCCCACTATTATTCCTCCGACCAGCAACACTCCCAGCTCCAGCGCGTAGATCTTCGTGTTCCTATTTCCAAAGATAAACATCAACGCGACTATCCCGCTCCAGAAGTATTCGCGGCCGTAATTTGACGCAGCTGACATCACGGCAGTAAATTGCGGACCCAGATTTTTGTTCATTGCAAGAGCCACGCTGGAATCATAAGCTTGCGTCACCATTAACACCACGAGTACTGCGACGAGTATAAACAGGAGTAGAGTTGCAATTCCAGCAACCAGTAGTCTTTTCCTCTTCAAAAATTGCACATCTCTTGTTCCTGTTGCCATTTCTCTCTCCAAAAGAAACAGCATTTAAGATATAGATCGCCCTCTTTTGCACTGTGGGGCGCGCTCATTCCCGGATTCGTGTCAAAAGAAAGACTCGTGATAAAACTACAATACATAAATATTCGGGGATGGCTCTCAGTTCCTGATATGTCCAAAGTATCTCGTTCGGTTGACATTTCAGCTCCTGTTGAACGCGTGTTTCAGTATTATGCGAGGCCAGAACACATTGCGAAGACTTTTCCTGAGGATGTCAAAATGAAAGTCGTGCCCATCAACATCAAGGAAGGCTTTGGTATCGGAACCGTTTTCAGAATCGAGGGTGAGTTTGGCGGCAGACCGCTCGCCTGGGACATGGAGACAGTTGCGTACGAGAGCAACAAGGTAATTCAGGTGAAAGCGATCAACGGGCCTTTCAAGAAAAATATCATTTCTGTTTACTTTGAAGCGCTGCCCGAATCTGAAACCAGACTGACGTTTGAGGCCGATTACGAGCTCGGCTACGGCGTTTTCGGAAAAGCTCTTGACAAATTCAAGCTGAAAAAGGAGATCGAGATGGGAATCGAACGTAGTTGTTCTTCCGTAAAGAATTTCATCGAGTCCGGAAAATCTTCGGGCGAGATGGTCTCCGAAATCAAAGCTAATGCAGCGTAGAACTGCAAAAGGTACGTCAGGTCTTTCTGCACCCGTACTAATCACCATCTAACTGAATTGCTTGGCAGCGTCATCAGCTAGCTAGTACCTAATCCCCCCATAGGGGGTCTACTGTTGTTTTCAATGACTAATTGCAATGAATACAATCTCTTCATACAAATATTGCATCGCCGCCAGTCTTGCCCGCGTCTTTTGTGGAGTACACAAACTGACTGGGAAACAGATAGCGTACCTGAAAGACCCAATCCTGCCCTAAAGCCTCGGCACAGATGGCCCTTTCAACTTTGATTTTTTGACTTATGAACAGGCCTGTTGCAACCGATTAACGCCTGCGCCCCTGCGGAGAAAAAAAGCTTTTGAAAAATTCCATGCTCGAACTTGTTGCGCGTTCAGGTGTCTCTCGAGCTCAGTTACCAATACGCGTGTCTCTACGATGCAAAAAAGACTAATCTCTCTCTTGGCTGGCTGGATGATTTCCACTGGGATCGAGAGTGCTCGTTTCGTAGAGCGATCCTTTTTCTCTTTCGGCACCAAAATTGTTTTCTTCAAACGTTCCCGCGGTTTTCCTCTGCCGGGGGGCCATCACGATCTGCCGTCTGGGAGAAGCGATCTCTATTCCACTCCCGTCGAAGGCTTTTTTCACCTCGTAGAGTATGTCCTTTGACATCTGGAAGTTTGTGGGCTGATCTTTTGCACGACTCAAAAGCCTCAAGTTCATTCCCGATTCAGTAAAATCCATCACGTGGACGACTGGCAGGTTCCCTGCGGGCAGAAAGTCTGGATGGCGTCTTGCAGCTTGCTTGAGTATCTCTATTGCTCTGTCAAGGTCTGATTCGTAAGTTATAGTAACATAAACTATGCAAAGTTTTGACGAGTCAACTGCGTCATAATTGATCATCGTCGAGGTCAGGAACATCTGGTTTGGGACTATAAGTCTCCTATTGTCCCATGTTCTCAGGATTGTAAAGGTGAGCTTGATGTCCTCAACCCACGCCCATTCATTTGCGTAAGAGAGGGCGTCCCCGATCTTGAAGGGTTGCGACGTGGAGATGACCATCCCGGCGACAAGGTTGGAAAGGCTCGCCTGCGC
>JBOGRL010000078.1:0-4492 GCA_050749505.1 Nitrososphaerales archaeon | reverse complement strand
GCGAAAAATATGGCATTGTCGAATTCAAGTAAAACCGGATTCTGAGTTGGTCTTCGACGCGCACGTGTCTTGGAACGTACAAAAGCCATCCATGAGAAAATAGCGCCGAATTCAGTGCGGCGTATTTGTCGCTTGAGGGTTCGATCGCCTTGTTTGAGAAGATTGTCTTCAGTATCTTCTCGTGTTTTTCGAGGGCTTCGTGAATGTCGCAGAATACCACTCCTTTGGACTCTAGGGTTTTCATGTTCCTTGAAGCGATGGTCTCAGTCTGCGTGCTGACGTAGTACTGGCCCGATTCAATACCCGATGCAATGTCGCTCAGTGGTAGTGCGCTTTCGTGCGGCTTTGCTTTTTCTTTTGATTTTGTAAGAGACTCGAAATCAAGATTGAGCTCAAGTGCGTGTTTTGTATACAAATTGGACTGCTCCTCGGGGAGCGTCTTGAATTGTTTCAATGAATCCAGTCTGAACTCCTTCAGCCACGACGGCTCGTTGAGCTGCAAGGAGAGATTTTCAACGAACGCCTCCTCCAAACTTATGGTAGCTTCATGTTCCAATTTCTATGATTTCAACTCCTGTAGATTTCCCGCCTAAGAGTGACCCGGCAGAATGAAGAAGAAAAATTCCTTTCCCGCGACGAGCAAATTTTCTCTGCGCGCGGGTGTTTTTTCTCTTCGGCTTCTACTATCCTACTGAACCGACCATTTCAAGCTGGATCAGCCTATTCAGCTCGACAGCGTACTCCATCGGGAGTTCCTTTGTAAAGGGCTCCAAAAAGCCCATCACAATCATGCTGAGTGCGTCGGACTCGCTCAATCCGCGACTCATCAGGTAAAACATTGCTTCCTCGCTGATCTTGCCCACCGTAGCTTCGTGCGTGGTGTTTGCAGAGTGCTCCTCGATCTCGTTGTAAGGGTACGTGTCGGTTCTTGATTTTTCATCAAGTAATAGGGCATCGCATCTGACGCTCGACCTTACTCCTTTCATTCCCTTTGCGACGTGGAGCATTCCCCGGTACGTCGTCCTGCCACCGTCTTTGCTGACTGACTTGCTCGTGATTCTCGAGTTCGTATACGGCGCCAAGTGATAGATTTTTGCCCCCGCATCTTGGTGCTGTTCTCCTCCTGAAAACGCGATGGATAGCACTTCGCCCTTCGCTCTCGGGCCGACCAAATATATTGCAGGATACTTCATGGTTAGTCTGCTGCCGAGGTTCCCGTCAACCCATTCGACTGTTGCGTCCTCGTAAGCATAAGCTCTCTTTGTCACAAGGTTGTAGACGTCCTTTGACCAGTTCTGGATTGTAGTATACCTTACCTTGGAACCTTTCTTCGCAATGATCTCAACGACGGCAGAGTGCAGCGATTCTGAAGAATAAACCGGCGCCGTGCATCCCTCTATGTAATGAACTTCTGATCCCGGCTCCGCTATGATTAATGTTCTTTCAAACTGTCCCACGTTTTTGGAGTTGATCCTAAAGTAAGCTTGGAGTGGCACGTCTACTTTGACTCCGGCTGGAATGTGCACAAAGCTTCCTCCGCTCCAGACCGCCGTGTTCAAGGAAGCGAACTTGTTGTCGTTTGGCGGTATGATCGTACCAAAGTATCTCTTTACAACGTCAGGATACTTTTTCAGGGCAGAGTCTGTATCCAGGAAGATGACTCCTTTCTTCTCCAAGTCTTCTCTCAGAGAATGATAAACTACTTCTGACTCGTATTGCGCTCCGACGCCTCCTAGGAACTTGCGTTCTGCCTCGGGAATCCCCAGTCTGTCGAAGGTCTTCCTGATGTTTTCGGGAAGGTCCTTCCAGTCCGTTCCCATCTTCTCGGTGGGCTTTGCATAATAGTAAATGTTGTCAAAATCTATCTTCGACAGATCGCCGCCCCAGTTTGGCATTGGCCTTTCCATGAAATAATCGTAAGCCTTTAGCCTGATATTCTTCATCCATTCTGGCTCGCCTTTCATGTCCGAGATTTCTTCTACGGTTGAGCGAGTTAGACCCCTCTTAGACTTGAAGACCAGCTCTTCCGGATCCTTAAAATCGTATTTGCTATAGTCTTCATTGATAACTTGAGTGGTCATTCCAAAAATCACTATATGACGTATGTTATACAAAGCTAATAAGACTTTTGATGGTTCTGTAACATCTATGGCAGAGGCTTGAAGAATTTGTGCTTGTAACAGGTCGGCAGACGGCTAAAACATGTTCAGCACGAATTTTTGTGCCTCTCTAATGTCGCCCGTAGAGAGGCGATTACAAATATTGGGAATGCTGCGTTTGATGTTTGGAAAATCAAGGTTTAAACGCATGGCTGGCCGCTGGTGATTCACTTTTACTTTGTCTCAAGCTGATGTTTCATTCTTCGACAAAAACAGGGTCGGCGGTTACAAGGCAGGCGTTCAGTCAAGGAGAAGAATAATTCTAGCCATGTTGAAGGCAAAGAGACCGCTCTCAGCTAGACAGATCGCCTCTGATGCAGGCGTTTCTTATTCCTTTGTTTTCCCTGCTTTGCAGGATTTCAAGCGAGCAGGCTTGGTTAAACCGATTGATGTCGCGAAGCTGGCCCACAACCCGACTCGAGCGAGCTAGACGCATCGAGTTGCGTTCTCTCTTCGCCGTCAATCCTCTTCTCTTTTTTTGCCTTCGCCGGCCTCTACCTCGACCTTTCCCTTTCCCTTGATGGAGAAAGTAATCTTGTCGGGTTCTCCCAATTCTTCGATTACAGGCTTTGGAATAACGCATTGATAGCCTCTAGTCGGATGGCTATTCACGCTCACAGTAAATTCAGTAGCGTTATCTTTCCATTTCGGCATTTGACGGATGTTATCATATCCACGTTTATAAGATTAACCACGTTGTTATCTGTATCAACGTTGATACGCAATCCTAATATATCCACGTTGATATGATAAGCCTTGACGATTACATGGTAACTCCATGCGAGAAGAATCCACGCGAAGCAAGAGGCTTAATCCTCTCACAAATCGAGGGTCAAGTACACCGAGTTAAAGCCGATTACTACTCTGTCAGATCGCAAAGCAAGAATTGGCAAAACTATTTTGTCCAGCTAAAGAGCGAGGGCTGGACTTGCACTTGTCCGGATTACTCTTTCCGAAGGGTCAAGTGCAAGCATGTTTTCGCAGTCGAGTTCTCTAAGAAGATTAGGAATATAGTAGAGGTAAGGAAGATCGAGCCGCTGGCGGTGAGCGCCTGCATCTTTTGCAAGTCCTCTAACATCGTCAAAAGCGGTCTAAGGAAGAATAAGTACGGAGACCTTCAGAGGTTCTTATGCAAGAACTGCGGTAAACTCTTTTCCTTCAACGTTGGCTTTGAGAAAATGAAGCACAATCCTCAGGCGATAACTTCCGCAATGCAACTCTATTTCTCTGGAGAGAGCCTAAGGAACGTTTGCAAATCATTGAAACTTCTCGGTTGCGAAGTTTCTCACATGAGCGTCTATCGTTGGATTGAAAAATATAGTTCCCTGATGAATGAATATCTCGAACAAATTACGCCTCAAGTCTCGGATACGTGGAGAGCCGACGAACTATTTGTCAAGGTCAAAGGGAATCAGAAATACCTCTTTGCCCTTATGGACGATGAAACAAGGTTCTGGATTGCTCAGCAAGTAGCGGATAACAAAGGCAATTCAGATGTTAGACCGCTTTTCAAGAACGCGGCTGAATACGCCGGAAAGAAGCCTCAAGTTGTGATCACTGACGGAGCTAGGAACTTTCACCAAGCTTTCAACAAAGAATACCGGACGTTAAGGACTACATCGCCAATTCATATTAGAAACATAACTCTGGACGGTCAAAGGCATAACAACAAAATGGAAAGGATGAACGGAGAGCTTAGAGACCGAGAGAAGGTTATGCGATCTCTAAAGAACAAGGACACGCCAATCCTGAAGGGACTACAGATTTACCACAACTTCATCCGTGAACATGAGGGACTAGAGGGAAAAACTCCGGCGGAGGCCAGCGGCATTATCGTAAAGGGAGAGAACAAATGGCAGACAATCATCGAGAATGCGGCATCGTTGAATATCAGGCTCCCGGCTCCGTAAAGTTTAACTCCCCGAAAGAATTGCCAAAGCATAGTAGCTAGATTGTTTCTATATAATTGGTATAGACAACGCTTTTTCCTAGAGGGAAGGCTGTAGCGAATTGCCACAACCCTATCAGACAACAAACCAGGCACTTCTCGGCGCAGAGCTTGTTTCACTTTCAAAGCTTGATGTTCTTAACGAGGTCTGCCTCGGAAGAAAGAGCGGCACTGAGGAAAATGTCAAGATCAAGGTTGTGATTAAGCTTCTCAATCTATTAGGCTATGACACGCAGAAGGACATGGATTTCGAGCACCACGTCTATGACAAACGAGCCGACATAGCTCTTCTAGTTGACTCGAAACCGAAGGTAATCGTTGAGACAAAAAGCCTTGAGAAGAAATTGGATGAATACAAGGTACAAGCTCTTGAATACGCTAGGAA
>JBOGRL010000077.1:0-6968 GCA_050749505.1 Nitrososphaerales archaeon | reverse complement strand
TGACGGGACTGTTGACGCCTCCGACCAGGAGCTTCCGTGCCCGTCGAAACATGTTTTTGCTTTGATTTTCTTTTCTCAAAAAAAGCTCAATCTCAACGTTAACATGCGGCACAAAATTCGTGTTCTGCGTCAGAACAGGTTCAAAAGCTCGACTAGCGTCGATGAAACACACGTGAATATAGGAACTTCTAGTTGAGTATACTTGCTCGCTTCACTCGAGCGAAGTGCCATCACAAGTTCTAGAAAATCGCTCGGATGATTAGTTTCGAATGACAGAACAAATTCCTGGTCGTCCAGTCCGAATGAGTACGACGTGTTGATCTTGACACTCGGATACCTGTGTCCGGTTCGAATGTGGTCCATCATCATTCTTTGCCTTTCTTCAGTTGGGAGATTGTACCACTCCCTTTTCTTGATGAAGGGATAAACGAAAAGATATTTCGCGTCTCCCGGAACTTTTTTTAGAGCGTTTCCCTCCTGACCCGGGTGACTGTGATCGCGTATGTATTCTGAGCGGCGCGTCATGGATAGGTATGAGTAAGGTGTTTCTATGTATCTGCCGAGTTGAGATTTGAGAATTTGAGAGAGCATTTCCTGAAAATCCTCGAGGCGCTCGCTGATTGACCAGAGCATGAAGTCGGCGTCCCCTCTTGTTCCGAATAGCGAGAATGATTTCACGATCATCATGTCCGAGTAGGGGTGTTCGACTATCGATCCAAACTCGGCTTTCGCCTTTGTTCTCTCCGAGTCTTCGGCTGATCTCCACGAGGGGAGAAGCTTGAAAAAAGTGTACTTAAGATACTGTCTCCCTTCATGCATTTCTTCTATTGATTGTTCAGTGTGTTTTGCACGATATTCGCTCGTGGGTTCAATACTCGTCATTTTTATTCACCTTGCTGGGGGATTCCGTTGCGGGAAGCATACTGCTTTGCAAAATAAGTAATGATAATGTCTGCACCTGCTCTGCGAATCGAGTGCAACACTTCGTCAACCGCCTTGTCTTCGTCGATCCAACCATTGATCGCTGCAGCCTTGATCATGGAATATTCGCCGCTGACGTTGTACGCGGCGAGAGGTAATGAAAACTCTCTTCTCACCGCACTGATGACATCAAGATAAGGCAGAGCAGGCTTTACCATGATAATGTCTGCTCCTTGATCAACATCGAGTTGCGTTTCGCGTATTGCTTCGCGTAAATTTCTAGGATCCATCTGATAGCTCTTCCTGTCGCCAAATTGCGGTGTAGAAGAGGCGGCTTCCCTGAATGGTCCGTAAAACGCAGACGCGAATTTTGACGAGTAAGACATGATCGGCAGCGAACCAAACCCGCTGGAATTTAGTGCCGACCTTATTGCTCCCACTTGGTCGTCCATCATGGCGCTTGGAGCCACAATATCTGCTCCGGCTCTAGCCTGCGACACTGCAATTCTCGCCAGATAGGGAATTGTCTTGTCATTTTCTACGACTCCCTTGCGGTCTGAAATCCCGCAATGGCCATGATCTGTATACTCGCACATGCAGACATCGCTAATGACCACAATCGCCTCGCTTATCCCTTTGATTCTTCGAATTGCCTGCTGGACGACGCCCTCAGAGTTGTACGATTCACTTCCAAGAGGATCCTTTTTATTCGGAAGGCCAAACAGCAAAACAGATCTTATCCCGAGGCTAGTTACCTCTTCAATTTCTTTGTCGAGCTCGTAGTCCGGGGAGTATCTGAATATCCCGGGCATCGACTCTATTCTCGCTTTGATGCCTCTCCCTTCCTCGATGAATATTGGCATGACGAGATGGCCGATGTCGATTTGAGTCTCTGCGATGAGCGATCCCAGCTTTTCTGAAGCACGGAGTCTCCGTGGTTGAACCGTGCTCTTCAGCGTGTCACGAAGATTTTCTTCTCTCTCTTCTACTTGATTTGATTTCAACAATTTGTAGTTTGTAACCTCATCAGAATTTTCCTTCGTTTTCTCTGGGCATCGTAGATTATTGAGTCGATCAACCCGTCAATAGTGTGCTCCTTTGCGACTGACCTGACTGCGATACCTCGCAATCGAGCCGCGTTTGCAGTTACGGGACCAATGCAGTGCACACTAATTGATAATGAACTCAGGTTCTTCAGACTCACAAAGTTCAGGAGCCCCTTGACTGTGGACGGACTCGTAAGCGTAATATCAGTCAAACTATTCAAAAGGGAACTGGCGAGTTTTTTTCCTTTTAGGGGTACCGTCCGGTATGCATGAGCCTCGTACACTTTTGCTCCAGCCCTTTTGAGGATGTTTCCGATTTCTTTGTTTGCCCGTTCCGCTCGCGCAAGTAATATTTTCTTCCCCCTCACATCTGTCGCGCTTGTTAGCTCTTCACCTAGAGCGCTGGTCAGGTATTCCTTTGGTTGAAACGAACAACCATAACCTAGAGCCTCTAGAGCGCGCTTTGTGTATGGCCCTACGCACCCTAATTTCGGGCGAGGGTTATCTCTTCTCGCTAATCTTTCAAGTATCTTCCTTGCTCTTGGTTTCTTTGAACATCTATGGAAAAACATCTTCACTCCGTTTGCGCTCGTAAAAATTATCCAGTCAAATTCTTCGAGCCGGGAAATTGCGTCGTCAAGCTTTTTCCATGAAGATGGGAAAGCAATTTTGATTGGGCTGAGTTCTATTACCCGGGCTCCAAACTTTTCAAGTTTCTCTCTTTCAATCGCGTTTCCATGCAAAGTTCGCGTGATCAGAAAAGTCCGGTCTGAGAGAATACCTTTCAAATCGCTTGCCTCCTGTTTTTCAGCAATTTGAATGCCTGAAGCATACACTTTACCTCTGTCACTTCCCCCCGATGAATTTCTTCAGCTGCCGAGCTAGTTTTTTCCCCAGATATTCCGCATCTTCAGGAGATCCTGCGACTTGCATGCGAACCACGAAATTGGAATTTTTTACACCCTCCGGGCCATCGCTTTCGACGAGTCCGTCAAGGAAGAGCTTTCTTGGCGAGGTGCGTTTGATTGTAGCGAGCGCTGCGATAGGGAAATTGCACCCACCGCCGAGTTCCTTTGAAAATGCGCGTTCCGCGGTCACCGCACATCTGGTATCGGCGGCATCAATTTTTGAGACAATTTTCTTGGTAAATGCGTCATTCTTTCTCACAGCGATTGCAAGACAGCCTTGGCCAACAGCGGGCAGCATGATTTCCTTTGGCAAAATCTCGCCGATATCCAATCCGAGCCTTTTGATTCCTGCTTTGGCTAGCACTATCGCATCAAGAGTTGAACTTTGCAGTTTCTTGATCCTTGTCTGAACGTTTCCGTGCAATGTAACTATCTCTAGATCAGGTCTTGAGGCCCTAAGCTGTACTGCTCGACGGATGCTACTGGTTCCGATTCTCGCGTTCTTTCGCAGCGTCGCAAAAGTTTCTCCACTTCTTCTTGTAATCAAAACATCAAACGGGCTCTCGCGCTTTGGAAACGCCGCTATTTCGATTTTGGAGTTGGAGTTTTCAAGAGGCACGTCCTTGAGACTATGAACCGCGATATCTATCTCACCGCATTCGAGTGCTGCATCAATAGACTTTGTAAAAGAATCCTTACCAGTATAATTTGAACTAGCCCTGCTTTTCGGACGTTCCAGTGCTCGATCGCCTTCTGTCTTGAATTTTCTGATTTTGAAATCCAGATTCTTCCTGCCGTTATTCCTTTTCAAAAGAGAGACCACAATTTGCGTTTGAGAGAGAGCTAGTGGGCTTGCTCTAGTTCCAACCATGATGACAGGTCGATCTACATTCAACTATTTTTGACCCTCGCTGGATGAGTTTTCCGTGTATCTTTCAACGAGTTCTTCAGACGCGCCGGATGAAAAGAGTTCGAGGATGGCTTCCGCGTATAGTTTTGCCCTCTGCCGATCCTGTTCATTCGATATTTTCTTCAGGCGCGCGGTTGGTTCATGTAGAAACCTACGAATTAGCCTGTCCGCCATCTTTTCGATGACAAGTTTTTGATCTGGTGAGAGATCTGGCAGGCGCGAGAATGCGTTGTCTAATTCTTGTGTTCTGATTGTCTCCGCCTTTTTCCTGAGCGTCGCTATAAGCGGCAAGATTTCGTTATAGTCTGTGACCCAGGAAACAAATTCGGCAGCTTTTCCCATGAGAGACTCTCGCATTTTTGTTACGGTTTCCTGCTCAGACAAATCAAGAAATTCGATTCGGTCCTTCAGATCATCCAAGTTAAGCAATGTTACGTTTGCAAGTTTTCCGATGCTTGGATCAACGTTTCTTGGAACGGAAATGTCAAGTATCAAAAGGCGCTTCTCGATCGGGTACGATGCTAAATCAGGCAAAGACAGGATATAGCGTTCAGAACTGGTGGCGGTTACCACAACATCGATTTTTTGATTGTGGATTGTCTGCGCAACCTCAGCGATATCAACAATAAAATCTGGGTTGAAACCGTCGAGCGACTTGCGACGAGCAGCCATTACTACCGTGCCAAGTTTTGATCTTTCCATCGAATTTGAAGCAAGCCGAATCATTTTTCCAGATCCAATCAGGAGAACATTGGGTTTCTTTTCCCCGTATTCGCGAGAGATCAAATCAATGACAGAATGACTCACCGAACTCTTCAACCCGTTTGCAAACTTTGGATATTCTTCTCTTAGTTTTTTTGCATTTTCATATGCCTTTGAAAATAGTTTTGAGATAACTGGGCCAGAGATTTTGCTTTCGATGCTCAGCCGGCTTGCGCTCCTCACCTGCGAGAGTATCTGCGACTCCCCTATTACCAGCGAATCTAGGCCTGCTGCCACGTTGAACAGGTGATGAACTGCCAATGATCCGGAGTACTGGTAAACGCGAAATCCATGGCTGATTCCCTTAAACAGATTCCTTAGCGATTTCGTAAGCTCTACCGAATCAGAGGTGTAATAATAGAACTCAAATCTGTTACATGTGGACAGTAGAACGACTTGAGCATCGGAAAATGTTGCTGGATTCTGGTCGAGTAAAAGGAATACTTTTTCCAGCGTGACGTTTTTGGCTAGCTCCTCCCTTGCCGCAATTGAAGCAGTCTTGAAACTTGCACCGATTACTCCGATCTGAGGAAATTGCGATCCTGGGATCAAAGAATCTCCAGAATCTTTCGAAAGGGCTTTTTCGAAGACTGGTGTCCCGATTGAAAGTTGGTTCTCCAACAAAAAACACTTGTAGCAATCACGCGCCCCGTTGTTGAGGCGCCCGTGGATCGATGAATCGGAAATGACGGTTTAAGGATTGTGTTATCCGCCAAAATTTGGCTCGATATTTGTTGTTTCTACAAATCCAAGATTTGGAGACGCTGCGTAATCGATTAATGACGATTTCCTTTCTCGCCTTCTTTTGTCAGCAGATCCGCTTTTGAAAGTACATCACGGCTGTTCGTTTTGCTTTCTGCTCGGTTCAAGAGGAAAATAATTCTTCGCAAGCTCAGATTGATGCAGCGATTCCTCTCTCGGCGCTAATTGTGCGTGAAAAAATGGTAATTTAAATCGCTAGAGGGAAGTTTGTCAACCAGGAATACCATTTGTCCCGTTTTACGTGATAGTTTCAATTGACAGAGATCAAACCAAATCTTCGAACGCCGCCAGATGATTTGTCTGGCACCGAAAAGGCAAAGGTGGCAACTAACGGCCTCAGGACTGTCGTTAGAGATATTCAAAGTCCGACGAACCTCTCGTACCAATTGAGAGATACCACAGCTCAAGATGTTGCCGAGGTTGCCGAGATGTTGGAAAAATCCTACGGCATCTATCTGGAGTACAATAGAGCTCTAACTGGCGACGAGTATGACTGGATGTACATGCTACGCATCACGCTTCCGGGAGGCGGCCCGATCACAAGAAAGCAGTGGCAGATTTTGGATGATGTGGCTGAAAGGTACACCGAGACTGAAAATTATACCGGAAAGAAACTACCATCGCTTAGGCTCACTACCAGGCAAAACATTCAACTTCACTGGGTAAGGAAGAAAAATCTGGTCGACTCGGTCAAAGAAATTGCGGCGTCCGGATTTTACACCATCAACGGCTGCGGAGATAACGTTCGGAATACAATGGGTTGCCCACTCGGGTATTTTTCAAAGGTGTTTGACTCAAATGAGTGGGCGCAGAAGGTCGGCAAGTTCTTCAGACTACCGACAGCGGCGTACATGGAAATATTCGCGATAGATCCGAAATACCTTCGAGAAGAAGGCGAGAAAGATCACGCGATGGGAGAAAGATGTGATTCCCCTGTCGGGCAGTTCGACTACGGAAACAACCTGCTGAATAGAAAATTCAAAATTGCATTTTCAGGAATTATTTACGATAAAAGCACGAAGACGTATAGATCAGAAAACTGCGTCGAAATGAGAACCAATGACATCGGAGTAGCTCCGATTCTCGAAAACGGCAAAGTTTCGAGGATGCAGGTCTACATCGGAGGAAGTCAGGGTGAAAAAGCGGGTTTCCCGACATTCTCTGCCTCAGGTTCGCCCTTTGGAATCTTTGGTGAATCAACCCTCTTGAAGGGGCTCGAAGCGATAGTTCGGGTTCATAAAGAGTGGGGAGATCGCCAGAACAGGAACTGGGCTAGGCTAAAGTACGATATTTACAAGAAGGGCATGGACTGGTACAGAGATCAAGTTCGGGAAGTAAGCAGTGTCGATTTTGAACCGCCAATTCAGGATCTGGACTACGGCCCGAGGGAATTGCATCAAGGTTGGATGAAGCAGGAGTCGAGGGAGGGAGTTTGGAACTATGGCGCATTCATTGAAAACGGTCGTTTGACCGATTCCAGCCCAAACGGCAATCTGAAGACAATGGTTCGATATCTGATGGACAACTATGATGTTATTCTGCTGGTAACTCCAAACCAGGACTTGATTTTCGGAAATATCGAGGAAGGCCTGAAAGACAAGTTTGAGGGCGACCTTCTAAAACACGGGTTTGGTAAAAGAAACGGCGCCGAATATTCCA
>JBOGRL010000076.1:0-11354 GCA_050749505.1 Nitrososphaerales archaeon | reverse complement strand
GCCCAAGGACGGCAGTGATAAGACAATGAGAGTCGGCAAGTCAAGGTTCAGACGTAAGTACGCAGACGAAGCTCTCGCGGAATTTGTTGACTATTATGTGCAACCCGGCTCGCCGCCTTACGATTCGATTGAGATTTTGAAAGGGGCTCCGGATTCGATCAAGAAAATTGCACTCAAGGTACCGGAAAACTTTGACAGCGTGGTAGACAAGATCTCGGCTTCTGGAGAAACCCCGATTGCCATAGCCAAGAACCGCGAAATTTTAGGCATCATCAGGCTAAAAGACGTTTTGAAACCCGATATTAAGGAAAAAATATTCGCTATCAAGGCAATGGGAATAAGGCCCGTCATGATAACGGGTGACCAACCGCTCACTGCAAAGAGCATAGCAAGCGAAGTAGGGATCGATGATTTTGTCTCACAGGCAAAGCCAGAGGACAAGCACGAAATCGTGCTGAGAGAGCAGGAAAATTCGAGAATCGTCGCCATGATCGGAGACGGTACAAATGACGCACCTGCCCTCGCTGTGGCAGACGTGGGACTCGCGATGAACTCGGGAACGCAAGCCGCGAAGGAAGCTGCAAACATGGTGGATATGGAGTCAAACCCGGCAAAGATCATCGATGTCGTGATGCTTGGAAAGCAACTCCTGATGACCCGCGGAGCAGTGACCGCATTCAGCATTGCAAACGACATTGCAAAATATTTTGCCATTGTGCCTGTCCTTTTTGTTTCTGTTCCTCAGCTTCACGCCCTGAATTTCCTGGGACTAGGATTACACAGCGCGGTGCTTTCTGCCTTGATTTTCAACGCCGTAATAATTCCACTACTAATTCCACTCGCGATGCGCGGAGCATCCTTCAAACCATCAAACACAATGACAATATTCCTCAAGAACGTCCTGATCTATGGAATCGGCGGAGTCATTGTTCCGTTTGTGGGCATCAAGCTAATTGATATTTTGTTGACCACATTGTTTCTCGTGTAGCAGGCGTAAGTGGGGAATATTTGAGCAAGGAAGAACAAGGAACACCAAAGAAGAAGAACGCGGGAAAGAGCAGATACGCGCCGATCATAGGGATCGCCATCATCTCGCTACTGCTGTGCGGGCTATTCTTTCCGTTGTTGATTACGGGGATCGCGCAAGCGACAATGCCGTACCAGGCAAATGGAGAGATCGCGCAGCTTGGGGGTCGAAGCGTTGGCTCATATTTAATCGACAATAATTTTACATTGCCAATATTCTTCCATGCAAGGAACGATTCAGCCTCAGGAGTTGACCCCGACATTACTCTCGCAGAAGCCCACTCCCAGATTCCCAGAATCAGCGACGCGACAGGGATACCCCCTGACTCGCTCACAGATATTGTGAATGGAAACAAGGAGGGGACATTCTGGATCTTCGGCAGCCCTTACGTCAACGTTCTCAGGTTGAACCTGATTCTGATACGCGACTATCCATCGATTTATGCGAACTATACTTGAGCTTGCACCCTTTCCTTGCTCTCTTGTCTGCAAGGTATATTGCACTCAGAAGCAGCGGGACGCTCACGAGTATTATCAGCGATTGGATCTGAATTATGGCGGTAAAGTAAATTGAGGATATTCCAGTTGCAAGCGCTATTGCTCCCGGCAACGGCCCGCAGCAGACCGTTGCGGCGAGCGTGGTCACGGTAGAAGTCCACAATCCTCCCATGACGCCCGTGCCCTTTGAGAGACCCGCTTTCATGTTCTTTGGCATTGGGTTTATCTTTAACAACAGCCAGATGAGCATCACTAGGCTGAATATTGTTAGCATGATGATTAGTGCGTTGCCATAATCGAGATCGACCGGCGTGAGCTCATAGTAGATCGGCTCGAGAATAGAGACTTCGCCTGTTACGGTTATCGTGGACAGACCGGCAATTACTTCGCCCAAGACATATCCGAGGAATCCTATGCCACCTGCGACCAGGGACCAGTAGATGATCTTCTTTCCGCTGACACCAAGATCGTATCTTTCCATAAAGTAGTACGCGGCCGCTATCTCGATGCCAGAAATCAGAAATGCTGATGCATAACTCGTCAGATACTCGACAAAGGCGTCGTAGATTGAAATAGAATACTCCTGCACATTGAGATAAGCCCAGTCAGCGGCTCCTCCCAAGAAGATCACGCCCATCGTCACCAAGAAGGCGAGTCTTGCGCCACTGAATACAAGGTCTCTATTCTTCATCTGGCTCATTTTTTTTCATTCATCTTCCCCTTTCGGACCTTCTGCATCCCCCGCAGCTGCGAGGTTCTTTCTCCGCCTGAAGTCCCTGATGCTAAGGTAGACAAACAAGACTGCGACGACCGCTAGGCCGACGTCAATAACGATATTGATGTAATCTGGGCCGCTGGAATCTTGCCCATAGGGTAGTCCGGGGCATTTAGCTTCGACTTTGAGGAGTGCTACTTCAGAAGAAAAAGATTCAAACTCAGGAATCGCTCTAACTAGCAAGAGCCAAGAAAGGAGGAGTGCAGCGCTCGCCGAGAATATCGTCTTCGCAAGATCGTATGACATCCATCGCCTTTGTCGCATTACTACTTTCCCTAATATTTCTTTGATCGCTTTTTACTTCCTGCGGGCCTTACGATCACAACATATACGAGAGCCAGAGCGACCACAGCCGAGACTAGGATAGTCTCATAATTTGAGGTGACCCATTCAACTATAGAGTTTTGACCCTCGACAGAAATAAATGTAATTGTAATCGATGAATCATTATCGCTAGTCGCTACGACTCCGACAGAATAGATTGCAGTAGGAAGCGAGCCTGGTGGAGTAATTGCCACGCTTACTGATCCAGTGGCCCCTGCGGCGAGCGCGAGCGTCGTTCTGTTGAAGGAGACTTCTGTAGAAGGAGTTTGGCCTGTCTGAGAAAATGAACTTGATACGTTCAGACGAACGGTGATCGGAGCCGATATCATGTTTGTAACGCTCACAGTTTCGGTTATTGTATGGCCTGCCGCGACGGCATAGGTAGGCGAGTCAACAACAGTTCGGATTGGTAAGGTTGAGTTTGCTTTTATTTCGCCAATCGCGTTAGCGTAAAACTCGGTGAACCAAAAGTTTCCGTTCGGATCAAGCGCGTTCAACACTGAATAGGCTCCGGGAGTTGGAATCTGAAATTCTTTCATAGTCCCGGTCGAAGGATCTAGGACTCCCACCCTGTTTGCAAAGTGCTCCACAAACCATAGCCTGTCCTGAGAATCTATGGCAAGAGTCGCAACAGCAGAGATTTGATATCCGGCTGAAGGAGATGGAACTGAGGTCATGTATTGTTTGAAAGTAGAATTCGAAGGCATCAGCTCATCGACCGAGCTGCCTCCGTGGTCAGCGATCCAGACGTTTCCTCGGCTATCCACAACTATCCCGACGGGACTCTTTAGCCCGTCTGCAGAAGGCGGCGAATACTCGCTGAATGAATGAGAATTCACATTGAAACTTGCTACCTTTCCTACAAAACTCTGTGTGATCCAAATAGTAGCGCCGTCAGTTCCAAGAGCGAGTTCCACGGGCCCGGATTTCGAGACAGGGAGAGCAAATTCGGTCATCGTATAATTCGGGTGTTTTAGTTCGCCCAATTTGTTTGTAGTGCTCTCGGTGAACCAGATGTTGTCTTGCTTATCCACCAAAACAAACACTGGCGTTGAATCTTGGGACAGAGTTTTGAATTGAGTAAAGTGGTCCTGTGAGGGATCAAACATCCAGATGCTCCCCGAGCCGCTCTCGTCGGCAAACCAGATATGATCCAATCCGTCGATCGCGAGCGCCGCGGGTTTCGAATCGTTTTCAGGTATATTGTAATCGTGGAAGGTTTGGTTTTGCGAGAAGAATTCTCCGATCTTTCCTGCGGTGTACTCAGAGAACCAAAATGTTCCGTTGCCTCCTGAAGTGATTGCAAGCGGCCCCGAGCTGTTTGTAGGGACTGGGTATTCCTTGATTGAGCTCTGGAAAGTAGAGGAAGGGGAGGTTTGGATTCCGGTAGACGCGCCAGTAGCAGTCATGTGTGAGAAATTATAGTTCCCAATCGAACTACTAATCGCGCCGAAAGATAAGAGGATAAAGATCACTGCTTTGCCACTACCTGCATTTCGAGGGTGCGATTTCGTCCGCCGCATTTCCTAAAAATCCCACAGGTCTTCGAAGCTTTCCACTAGATCACTTCCAAGCGATGATAACGATTCCTGTGAGTTCCTTTCCAGAAGTGGTTGAATGCAGCTCGGGTCTTCTAATTCCGCCTTGAAGTTACCCTCGTCTGAAAGCGTCAAGCGAACCAGACCTGCTTCGACGAGCTTATGAATATGTTCGCTTGTAGTGGATCTTGCAAACCCAGTTTTCTCAGAGAGCTCTTTGTTTGTGGCAAGACACGCACTGCAAAGCTCAAGCAAAATCTTCTTGGTTGTCTTGTTTCTGATCAGAGAATACGCAATCATGTCCTTCTCGTTTGTACCAACTGGATAGAGCCTAGAGTAGCCGTTTCGTTTGTCACACAGAATATCTCCTCGGCGCATGAGCTGCTCGACATTGTAGCGCACCGAATTAAACGATATTCTAAGCGATCTCTGAACCTGTCTAAGATGGATGCCAGGAAACAGGGAAACCAATTTCAAAATTCTTGCCTTGTTCCCCGTTTGCATACTCAAGAAGAATTCGCACACTCTTTACGAGACGTCATACAGAGAGAATGTTTTGTTTTTAGGTGTTGTCCTAGTTCGCCATTTGAACCAGACATGTAATAATTCGACGAGAATTCATCGTGCCGAGCTCCAAGCGGCCAGTCCTGTCATTACGTAGTTCATGACGTAGAGGCTCACGCAGACCGGGCAGATTACGTCGACAATGCCCAGTTCGATGTACCAGAGATAAATTGTGAAAATATCTCCGATCAAAAGAATCGGCACCAAAAGTAGCCTCATACTGTTCCATAGTAGAAAGCCGAGGATCGACGTGAGAGGAAACCAAACAATCCCTAGAAACCAGAAGGGGACTGCCACAGATCCTACAGCGATTGTAGTATAGCCGCTCTGGAACAGCAATCCGCAAGATACGTGCGAGTTCAAGTTGCAGTAAGTGAAAAATGAAGTGAGCTCCGTGTAGGCATGGTAAATTGCAACCACAATTCCTAGGAAAGAGAGACCCAAGTAGCTCTTGAATAAGACGTTTCTTTGAGTCATCTATTATCACTACCAACTTCTTACGAGTGCGAGACCGAAGGAAAGTATCATCAGGAAATCGAAAAGATGCGACAAATGTAAACCCGTATAGGGGATAAGCAAGTAGGCATTGGAAAAAAGCGTCACTTCAAGCATCGTAACGGTCTGGCTCATGAACAAGAATGCAAACGCGATCAGCAGAAAAAGGTATCTGGTGTTTCGTTTTCTGAGATAAACCAGCGCTGCGAGAATCACAAGGAACAGTGCGAGAGAGACTATAGTGACGTGAAGTATGTCGTCGGGAAAATCTGCAGAAGAAGAAAAACTAATCGCCAAGAATTCGACGTTAAACTACCATCAACTCGCCGTATTGCATGTTTGGATGAATCGAGCAGTATATGTTGCAAAACACTGTGAAATTTCCTGCTTGATTGGCCACAAATGTTAGCGTATAGTTTTGCCTGGGTTGCAGGGAAACTCCACTCCCAAAATAGTGTATTACGGCGAATCCATGGGGCTCTACTGAGGAGCAATTCATTATGTGAATTTCGACGCTTTGTCCTTGATTCACCACCATGAGTGGCCACGGAGGATCACTGTAATGATAATAACTACCATTGAAGCCAACATACGGATTTCCTAAAGGGAAAGGCGACGCCTCGATTATGGTAAAGTAAGCTATTGAATTGGACGAAGTATCATTAGCCACACCGGGGGCGCTCGTATGTGAATCCAAAAGGACACTGCAACTACTTCCGGAAGTAGAGTGTGGCGAGGTTTCGTAAACAATGACTGCTATTGATCCTGCAAGAATGAGCACCGCTATGATAATTCCAATGAGAATTGGTCGGCCGAGCCTGGGCAAAAGAAGAACTATCCCCATCCCTTTGAATAATCCTGCAGCCTGTGTCCTCTCTTCAGTGGAGCAGTGCCGCCGCGTAGAGGAGAAAGAACCCGATTGTCATCGCAAGGAACACTTTGGTTCCGAGATATGCTGGGGCGCCGTTCCAAATGCGTGATCTCGAACTTACCGATTCGACGAGCCTTAGAACGGCGTACAGAGCAGCAGTGACGCCGAATGCGTAAAAGTAAGTTGTATCCAGTATGAAATAATAGCCCAAAGCAGACCCAATGACTGAAGTCAGTCCAAAAAGCAGCCCCAGCGCTGGAAGGTGCCACGCCGCTCTAAATGCAGTTTTATTTCTTGCAATGGAACAAGTGTAAACCGCCCCGATTATAGAAGCTTCCAAGAACTTGTGAAGGGGATACGAAATCAAGGTGTTCAATCCGCCAAAAGCGTTGGCTAGATCGCAGAAAGGGCGAGCAATCGGAGAACCCAAGAGAGCAGGAGAGCAAAAACTACTTACGCCTTGTGCGGGCACAGAGGCGGCAGCGGAACCAAAGTTCCATCCTTCGCCAAGACTGTGTATCCCCATCACCGCGGCGACTGCTACAGGTATCAGGAAAAGCGCCTTGGAACTGGGGGTTACATCAGGGGACGAGACGGCCAGATGGTCTAATATCGCAAGAGTAACAATTCCCGCTATAAACGCAAAAATCACAGCGAAATGTGTTGGCCCGCCGAAAAGAGAAAATGGATAGAGCGCTTGGTTCACGTCAAGCGAAGTCGCGTCATTCATGGTGTCGAAGAAATACCAGAAGGTTAGGCCCACCCCTGCAGCTGCGATGTACCTCGTGTGGACAGGCAGCAAATAGCGGACGACGTAAAGCGCAATGTAAGCTGGAATCAGCGTCGCCCCGATGATGCCTAAAACAGTTATGGCATAACTAATCAAATTGATATTTCATACTTCTTTCTCGATTTAATTGAACGTTGTGGCTCAAGAAACGAACTCCCTTTTAGTTTACTTGGAACAGATCTTTGTCTTAGGTACTCAATGCCCCCTTTTTACCTTGCATCAGGGGGCGCTTGAGACTAATGGCTTAACACTACTGCGTCTTGTGTTCACTCGAGCAAAGAAACTCGGGACAAGTCCGCAGCCGACAGATAATGCGGGAAGGAAATAATTCCAGAACCCGTCCACTGGGAGCATGAACGCCCCCAAAAGGAGCAAAATTCCTACCGTCAAAGTAAATCGTCCTAAATCCTTTGTAAACCAGAATAACGTAAGCAGCGCAGGTACCAAGAACAGTACGCCTCTAATCCAGGAGCTGAGCCCAACACCAGAAATCGAATGAATGAAACTGTAGAGGCTGAAAACGCCGTTTGGCTGGAGCGACCTGACAAACTGATACTCGAAAACGTCGTAAACAAACTGCGAAGGCATCACAAGGAAAAACGGCAGTATGATTGCAGCTGAGATCATCATAGCTAACGAGAGAAAGACAAATTTCTTTTGCTTCCAGTAATAGTACGCGATGACCGGCACCGAAAGAATAACGAACTGGTTTGTTGCGATGCCGAGACCCAAGAAGACCGAAGCTATCAAATATTTCCTTTTCAAAGTAGCTGCCAGAGCCACGATCAAAAAAGCTGTCCCGACGACCATGTTCGTGGAGGAGATGCTTGTAAGCAATATCGAGACAGGAAACACGGCGTAGATGAGGGGTGACCAGACAGCGCGTCCTCGGTTGATGGATTTTGCTATCCAGTACAGTGAAAGCATGATTAGTACGTCTGCAAAAATATTCCCGTACCTAATGTCACCGAGAAGTTTGTAGAACGGAGCATAGTAAATCGATACGAAAGGAAGGTACGCAAGAATTGTTAACTGAGATCCGTGAATAATGTAGGTCTGAGCGTAGGGATTGGAGAAATGTACAATATATTTCGCAGCTTGCGTGTCCACATAATAGACGTCGACCGGCCTGAATGGAGTGCTAGCAAAAGCGGGAATCGCCGCCAATCTGATCGCGATTCCGAATGCGATGATCAAAGCGACTTGGTAGCTTTCCCTTATTTTTCCCACAAGCATTCGAAAATCGTCCCGTCTTGGAACTTAAAATGAAAGACGCCAGTACCCTCGACGGGAGAGAATTAAACCCAGCCCCACAACAATCAAAACCAGAGCGATTACAATTCCGAGAAACTCGATGAGGAATATTAGAATTCTAAAAACGAGGTCTCTCAACAGGAATAAGAGTAACAGCCCGATAATGATAAGAACTATTCCCAAAATGGCCCGCATTCTCATACTTTGCTCGCATTGTGAAATGCAAATTCAAATTGATTTAAACTTGAAGAATGAGAGAATCGTCCACAGTCCATGGTCAACAAGACGAGTTTTTAACCCCAAAAATTGAGATTGCTATCTTAACATGTCAGGGTTTGAGGCTCTGGGCTCCTTCATAAGGAGACGGTATCGATGGATAATCATGGTCTGGATAGTTGCAGTCTTGATTTCACTCACTCTTATTCCGAGTTTCTTCTCTTCCGTGAACTACAACATTACGGGCGATTTTGGCGGCCCCTCAAACACCGAATCGCAGAAGGCCCAGAACATATTGAATGTAGAATTTCCTTCGTCGAACGGAAGCCAGAACAATAATGCCATCTTGATAGTCGTCCAGGGCATTCATCCATTCTCCGACCCCGTGAAGAATGCAGTCCTCGCCCTGAATCAGACACTTACAGCCGACCGCAAAATCGTGAGTTATACAGGCATGAGCAGCGTGTATGGCACGGAGTACTCTTTACTCAACTCGACTCTGCCGGAGCTACTATTGGAAGCGGCAAGTATCGCATCGAATATCTCCATTTCAAATCCGAGTGTCCCCTATTCCCAAAGCTGGAAATTAGCGTCGAGCGATGTTGCAAACGCTTCTGCGAGCGTTTTTGCTGATGCTCCACTTTTCTGGGTTAACGCTACTTCGCTCGGGCTGCTTCTTTCAAGCCTTTCAGCAAATTCTACAACGACGCAGATCAATGGCGCAATTACCCGCGTAATTTCAGACCAGAGCTTTTCAGATTATCCGCTTCTTCCTACGGAAGCTCTTACCAAAAATTTTGTCAGCCAGAACAATAACACATTGCTATTCATACTCAATCTCGCGTCGTATCCGAGCAAGGAAACGATCTCGCATCTTTCGGACATTGTGCAAAATTCCGAGTTGAAAAACTTTGGAACGATCTACATAACTGGCGGCCCCGTCATAACTCAAGATGTTCAGGATGTATTTACGCCAGCCCTTAGCGTCACGCTCGGACCTGGCATCATAGTTTCAATCCTGATCGTGGGAGTGCTATTTCTCTCGCCGCTCGCAGCGCTGATTCCAATACTCATGGGTGGTTTGTCACTCACCATAGCTTATTCTGCAATATACATCGGAGTAGTGAGGATTGGTCACGGCACACTAACGTTTCTAACGCCTACCCTCACTTCGCTTTTGATGCTTGGCCTTGCAGTTGATTACGCAGTTTTGCAGCTCAGACGCACGCGCGAGGAGCGGCTCAAAGGCAGGTCTACTAAGGAAAGTGTAGGAATCTCCGTAAAATGGGCCGGACAGGCAGTTCTTACTGCGGGAATCACGGTCATAGTTGCCTATATCGTAATGGCAGTTGCAAACGTTCCTCTATTCAGCGATGTCGGAACTTCGATCGCAATCGGAGTTTCGATACTACTTGCCCTGTCATTGACTCTGCTGCCGTCCCTTGAGATAGCACTGGGCGACAAGATGTTTTGGCCCGGGATGCGCAGAAGCCTTTCAAAGATACGATCAGCGCAGGAAAGAAAGACCCGCTTGGAGAAAATCGCAGAGGGTACTTTGAAGAGAAAAGTCGCAATTGCCGCTGCGATCAGCGTGATTGCATTGGGGGCATTCTTCACTTCTTACAACACGCCGGTCGGAGCGGATTTTCTAAAGCTCATTCCAAACTTTGCGAGTAACCAAGGTTTGACCGTTATTACTGATGCTTTTGGAGGCGGCTTGGTTGGCCCGGTTCAACTCGTGGTTACGACCCCCACGCCTATCGTGTATGGCGATAATCAATTCAATCAAACGTTGCTAAATGAAATGGAGAAAATTTCTAACATTGCGGGAAATTCAAGCGGGGTTGTAAGCGCGGTCGGGCTGACGAGGCCATTTGGATCTACGTTTGATTACTCCTCACTGGGGAACATGACTGCGCAAGTGCGAGGCCAGTACGAAGCGACGATGTTCTCATTCATAGGCAAGAACAATGAAACTGCCCTAATCAACATAGGTCTTGCGAACTCTTCCCAGAGTGCGCTTGCTATAAATTCGCTGCGCGGATTGGAGAAGAACTTTCAGAATCTTGCGTTACCAAGTGGCGTGAACCTGTACTATGGAGGGGCGACGCAAGAGACGTACGATAGCGAATCTTTCCTAGTCGGGCTGCTTCCTCAAGTTGTAATCATTCTGGCGGCTGCTGTGTATGTCATTTTGTTCATCCAGTTACGGTCAGCTTTCACTCCTGTCCGTTTGATATTCACCATACTTTGCAGCGTCGCTTTTTCGTTGGCTATCCTTTCAATCTTGTTTTATCACGCACTCAGCCTACCGATACTGGATTTTGCTCCGCTGTTCGTCGTTGTTACGATGCTTGGGGTCGGCATAGACTATGACATATTTTTTGTAACCAGGATACGCGAAGAAGTGCTGAGCGGAAAATCTGACAATGAAGCAATAAAGACGGCGACCGACAGGGTGTGGGTAACGATACTTGGACTGGGACTCGTTCTCTCTAGCGTCTTTGGTTCGCTTGTAATAACCGGCGTAGCCTTGTTGCAGGAGATTGGGCTTGCGGTAGCTGCCGCGATCATGGTAGATGTACTCGTCGTGATTCTATTCTTTGTACCTTCGCTCATGGGACTGGCGCAGAGATTCAACTGGTGGCCATCCAAGATTGGGAAGAAATCAAGCCAAAGAGGATTGGCAAAGAGGAAGAATAATGATAACTCTTAGGGCGATTGACGCACGAAGTCAGTATTTTCTCATCGCGAGGTATGTAGATAGTTCAAGAAGTCTGTCGCGAGCTTTGGATTGCTTTACCGAGAAAAGAAGTTTTTCTGCCTTCTTTATGTAGCCAAAGGCAAACTTTTGTGCGTACTCTGCGGAATCGTATTTTGTGAGCAAAGATCTGGCTCTTTCTATTTCCCACTCTGAATAAGGCCCTCTTCTGCCAAGTAGAGTTCTGAGGAACTTTGCTTCATTCCCCGAACAGTGTGCGAACAAGTGAATCAATACCAAGC
>JBOGRL010000075.1:0-3975 GCA_050749505.1 Nitrososphaerales archaeon | reverse complement strand
GCTTTGCACGACAAATTATTCGAGCTGCACGAATATGCCTCAGAGAGTGCCAGCATAAGAGGAATAATCAACAAGGCTCCGCCGATTACAAAGACAAGAGCAATTGACTGTCTGCTCGGGTTTAGTTTTTCTTTGTGATTTTTCCTATTATCAGTCATTTGTGATCGTTAGCGAGGAATGTTTCCCATTTACCTTGACCTGCTTCAAATCTCGAAGCTCTGTGATATCCGCTCCAAGGAGATCAAACAACGGGATGCCTGCTAACGCGCACCCTGAGGCGGTTATGATATCCGTTTTCTGGTTGATTATTGCTCTAGGCGCTTTTCCATTTTTCTTTAGCCTGTAGATTACATACGCTCCAACAGAACTTCCCACCGAGTTTGGAAAAACCAGGACCTTTTTTGAGAAGCTCTGGCCAAATATTTCGTGTTTTGGGTCTGAGACAAAGCCTCTCTCTGGGTCTACGCCCTGAAGGAAAGCGATGGGTTCAGAACTGTACAAAACCTCTCCTGATGTGTTTCCCTCTACTATACATCTAATCGTTTTGATTTGATTCATGCAGCGTTTTCCTCGATGATGGATTCCGTGTTCTTAAGCGCGATCTTTATGCCATGCACTTTTCTCATATAGTGGGCTCCCTTACTCGAATCGGTTTCAACGGCGCCGAGTTTGAGCGAAGAAATCAGAGGTGTAAAGTCAGCGCACGCGTCTCTCACAAAAATTGCTCCGGCAGATTCTATCGGATCGACATACCCCCTTGTTTTTGCGATTGTATATATCTTGGATGAACAAAAAACCAGACACCTTTTTCTAAAGTGCTTATTTTCAAGCAAGTGACTCAGCCTGCGAAGCTCTTCGAGAGTCATCTGAGGACACCCGAAGACGATTGCTTCGCCCTCCTTTGCCTGCGATAATTCAGATATCGTATCTTCGTAGTCTTTGTCCGTGAATTCCAGCGTCTCGACTTTTTCCTTCGAATTGTTTACAAACATCCCGGAGCTGCCCAATGTTCCAATTGCGGCAGACAGCGCTTTCGCCTCGGCGATTGACAGCTTTTGCCTGATTCCCTGAAATCCGATGACACCGGGCACTTGTTTTCCGGCAAAGTAACCCAGAACCCCGAAACCTACCGAACCGGCCATGTTTTGCCTTTTCACGTTGACTTTGATGTTCTTTGTGGGCATTCTATTTTGAGTAATGTGAAGGTCTGAAAACACGGTTTTGCCCGTCAGCGCGCTGGCCAGCGCGCTGACTGCGCTTTCTCGGTTAGTCCTTAATCCCAGTATAGAATTTGCGAAAACAGCGGCAGAGGATTCTGCCCACGCAACCGAGGTCCCTCTCTTTGGTACTTTGAAACTTTCAAATGGGACACATGTGAATGAATCAGCTATGCCCAATTTTTTGTAGCAAGAAACAATCTGAAGTTGCTTTTCGACATAATCACTCGGAGTGCCGAGGTCATCCCATTTTTCAATATCCATACCACAAGGATTGACAGTCGTAAACACCCTGAATTTTGCTCCTTTTGAAGTGCTGATTTTCTTGAGAAAGTCTAGCCCGTACTGCCCGATTGTGAGATACGCAACTCCAGATACGTGGGCCCACTTAATTGGGATCAATTTTGCGGCATTGCTCAGCTTACCAACTGCAACTAGAACTCGGTAGGCGACCTGAAGAGCTTCGCCCTTCTCTCCAGATAGGGCTTTTTCTTCTTCATTGGTCAGAAACACAGAAAAAATACCTTTTCCATCAGAATTGACGAATATTGAAATTATCATTATTGAATGCCGATAGAATGGATTCTACGTTAGGCGTTCCCGAGATTTTGGCCCTTTCGAATTTCTCGCGGGTTTGCTTTATCGGTAGCGTCGCATCCAGACCAAGCTTGCTAGTAACAGCGCTCTTTCCACTTGATGGATCCAGGCTAGAGCCCCTCGCTCCCTTCAAAACTACGACTCCAGAATCAGCCTGAAACCTTGTGGTGAGCGCCCACTCAACTTGCGCAAGGTCGGAAGGATCCACATCGCTGTCGACAGCAATTACGAGCTTGAGCGGATGGGAAGCTGCAAAGCAATTGAGGATTGCTGTTTTGCCATCGCCATCGTTTCCCTTGTCTATGCTTACAATGCAGTGAAAATACCCACCGCTTGAAGGAGTAAGGTTTATGCCTCGAAAACCTGGGATCGATCTTGAGAGCGCCTCGCGAATTTTTAGTTCCTGCGGTAGACCCATGAAAATGGAGTGCTCAAGCGTGCTTGCTACGACAGCCTGGTACACGGAATCTTTTCTAAACCTCATCTTTTCCAGCGTGATAACCGGCTGCTTTCTTACCTCGTCGTAAGTGCCGGTGAGATCTACAAAGGGGCCTTCGTCTGAAAGGTCGTCAAAATTTACATGGCCCTCAAAGATTATCTCTGAATCCTGAGGAACGGCAATATCGGAAGACTCGGATGTTGTCAATTCCAGTGTCCCTCTAGAAAGCTTGTTTGCGATCCTGTATTCGCTCAGTCCATATTCGACTTGAAGCGAAGCCGAAATAAACACTGATGGAGGTGGGCCTATGATGATACTGACAGGCACTTTCTTTTCCGAGCTGTCCCTCCCTATCTGGCCAAGGTGCCTAGGTACTATCCTCGCTGCAACTTTGTTCTTCGAAAGCACAAGCATTCTATGGAAGGAAAGATTCTCCCAATCGGAGTTCGGAAACTTTGCAACTACTATTCCCGCCGTCAAATAAGAGCCGGCTTCCTTAGAGAAGTGTTTGAGAACGGGAATCTTTGTGAGATCAGCTTCTCCGGAGTAACTCCAGTCAAACTCTTTGTAGCTAGACAAATGCCCTTTGGAAGGCAGTGGATTTCTGATTGCATCCTCAATTGTCTGGCTAAGCGATCCGTTTTTCAGCCTTAATCCGAGCTCCAGATTTTCTCTTCTGGTGTATAGATTACCAGCAAGTTGCGTAGAAGAACCCGCTATATTTTCAAAAAGTAACGCTCGATTTTGCAAGCTATAAAGAATTGACGCTACTTCGAGGTTTGGGGAGACCTTGTCCTTTAT
This sequence comes from Nitrososphaerales archaeon, assembly GCA_050749505.1. GTDB lineage: Archaea > Thermoproteota > Nitrososphaeria > Nitrososphaerales > CADDZS01 > DATLTL01. The sequence goes on along the minus strand of JBOGRL010000075.1, from coordinate 921 downwards.
GACAGATAGGGAGCCGTTAGCTTGGAGGGAGCTCAAGAACTCCTTCAAACTGTTGCATCAATCCTTGTGCAGCAGTTTTCTAACTTCGTTTATCAGTGTTTTCATAGACTCAGCCTCAAGTTCTTCTCTTAAGTACAGAGAGACCACCGCTATCCCGTGGAGTTTGTCCGCCAAGAGCTCGCCGACCATTCTCGCGAATATACTCCCCTTGCTCTCGGGTATCAAGGCCGAGGAAGTCGCTCTATCGCCCGTTCTTATTGAGACTGTTATCGCTCCGATCTTTGCATTCTGATCCTCGGAGATGCTTGCAAAGCAGCCGTTCGCAAACTCTAGGAGATCAATGATGTATACTCTGCCGTGGATATTGCATTTTGACGACAATAGTTTTCTATCTACGTTCGACTCGGACAAGCCGGTTGAGCTGCCACATTTGGAGTATATCAAGAGAATGTCACGAGGCTAAGTTTTCTTGAATATCACTTCAGAACATAATATCGTATAGTTTTAGAGCCCAAATGACCATTACTTGAATGTGGTACCAGGTGTCCTCAGATCTCAGTGCAAAAGTTGAAGATGCAAAGCAAAAGGCAAACGAATTGAAGAGAAATGTCTCTGATGCAACTCGGCAGGCCTCGCAGAAAGCAAACGAAAGTATGAGCAATGTGCAGCAGCAGCTAATGACCTATGGGAATCAGATACAACAGCTTCTGAACACAGTAGCTGCAAATATTGAAGATTATAGATTCACAGTCGAGAAAATAGAAGACGGCCTCAAGATCGATGTCGCCTTCAAGGCAACAATTAGGGCTAAAGGAGGCTCTTCTCAAGAGGCAACAGCCGCTGAAAGTGAGATCAGCCCATAAGAAAACAACAATATCATCAATGCCCTTCTCTCAGAGGGGATTCTTCGGATGCGAAGCA
>JBOGRL010000074.1:0-4726 GCA_050749505.1 Nitrososphaerales archaeon | reverse complement strand
CATCATCATTTTTAATTCTTTCTTAGGAATAATAATCGCCGACCAGAAAAATTCCTTAAAGAATAACAAAGTCAGTCCAGCATTAATACCCCACAAAGAGATATTTTGCGCAAAAAGCTGTTTTTCTATCCATGACTTTCAGTGTTGATTCTACACTAACGGGCATTCATTCTAGATCTGAAGAAACCGTCAGAGTATCGAGGGATTTTGATCGAGGCAGAACAACAAAGCAAGTACTTGAAGCAACTTTCGAGTCTGACGCCAAAAACCTTGTAAAGTTGGAAGTTGATTCCGGTCTTACTCGAATCGGAGACGGCCAATTGAAGTGGCAAGACTTCATAAGACCTTTTTCGGAGTCAATCAAGGGACTGAAGAGCGGCGCGGATCTCTCGAGATGGTTTGACACAAATTCATTTTATCGGAGGCCGGCAATCGTGAGCCGGCTCTCATCTCCGAGGGATGCGACGTTCTTGTTGAACTATGTCGTCTCCTCGGCGCTGGCTCAAGCTGATGGAGAAAATGACAAGAAAAGGAAGCTAAAACTCTCGCTACCTGGCCCATATACTCTTGCAAATCTGGTCGCCAACGAAACTTACGATGCCAAAGAGCAGGTCATCGAAGGATTTGCAGAAATTTTGAGATCCATTATCTCAAAAGTATCACAATTAGGTTTTGACTCAGTTCAGATAAACGAACCATCTCTTGTTTACCGGTACGGAAGTTCCGCTCTTAAGAGCAGGAAGGAGTTGAAGACATTTTTGTCAGCATTCAGGAGGAACTTTTCAAAGCCGCCCGTCGAAATTTACCTGCACACATATTTCGGCGATTGCTCCCAGATCATCGGAGATTTGCTCGAGCTCGACGGGATTACTGCACTCGGGATAGATTTTACCCAAACTTCACTTGATTCCGTTGAGAAATTCAAGTTCGGGGAGAAGGCCCTTGCCTGTGGGTGCGTTGACGGGAGAAACTCTCTCGTGGAACCTCCGGAGTGGATAGCGCGGTTTTGCGCAGAAGCGATTCGAACGCTCAAACCAAGCGGAATCGTGGTTCTTCCAAGTTCAGAATTGAAATATTTGCCGCGCACGTGTGCTGACCAAAAAATACGATCCATCGGGAAAGCTGGCAAGATTCTAGAAAAGACGGTCACATAAATGGCAAAACTCAACAGGAGGAAGGTCTCAACAACGCTTTTTCCCACGCAAGAGATAGGAAGCATCGCAAAGCCAGGCTGGCGAGTCAAGGGAGTCTCAAACGGATCAAAGATGACGGAAAAGGACATCGAAGAAGCCGCGACTTGGGGCAAAAGGCTCAATGTTTCAGAGTACGAATCACTCGTCGCCATATTGCAAAGAATATCAAAAGAACACTCGCATCCCAGTGAAGAAGAAAAGAATTCAATTCGAGATTTCTCGGTAAAATACGTCCTAGCGTTATTCCGCTCAGTCGGGATCGACAGAGTCTATTCGGGTGAGCAATGGAGAGTAGAAATGTACGAGCATCTCGTTCGGAACATTCAAGGCTTCAAGCTACTCGGCTCCGTACACTCTTTCGATTACAAATATTTCACAAAAGGATCAATAGTTGAGCCTCCAAAATTCATGCACCCAGTCCATCTTGAAGAGTTTGAGTATGTGGAAACCCAAACGAAAAATGAGATAAAGATTCCAATCACGGGGCCTTATACTGTGGTTGACTGGTCGTTCAATGAATATTACGAAACAGAACTCAGGGCGAAGACCGCTAGCAGAAGAAGGATCGACCTAAGGAAGACGTACTTCGAAGCGCGAAGAAGATTCATCCGCGACCTTGTTCGGGATGCGCTCCGTCCAGAAATTGAAATCCTGATCAAGAATGGCGCAAAGTGGATTCAGATAGATGAACCAGCCATCACAACACGACCTGATGCTGAAGAAATGGAACTGTTCGTTGATGCGATAAACGCTCTGACTAGAGGATTTTCAGGGTGTCTGTTCAGTTTGCATAACTGTTACAGCGACTACAAACTACTAGCCCATTACGCCCCTCGGCTGAGAGGCATAAGCCAGCTTGCCCTCGAATTTGCCAACCGAGATAGCACAGATTTGGGCTTGGATTGGAAATCGCGGCCTGGTTACGTGGATCTAAAGTACTTTGAAAAGGAAGGCTACAAAGGAGGGTTTGGGCTGGGAGTGATGCACGTTCACGATTATTCCGGCAGTCCGGGCAATGGAGCAACGGTCGATGGTAGGAATATCATGGAATCACCCAAGCTTGTCAGAGACAGGATACTGTTTGCCCTAAAATTACTTAAAGATCCATCAAGGATTTCAATCAACCCCGACTGCGGGCTCAGAACCAGGAGTTGGGAAGTGACGCGTAAGAAACTAGAAGTGATGGTAGAAGGGACACAACTTGCCAGAGAGAAGATTACCTAAGAGAAAAGACAAGTTTCCATCAACCACAGTCATCGGGAGCTATCCCATCATAGTACCGGAATCTTTGGTAAAGCAGTACAGGGAGTTTCCAGAGGAAATAGAAGACCCGGTCACCTCAACCATTCAGCTTGCGGTCAGAGATTTCATTAGCGCAGGGATAGAATACCCGTCAACAGGGCAGACGCGAGAATCATTCGTTCGTCTATTTCTTGATCCTGAATTCGTGGATGGAATAAACCTCAATGGATCAGAAATACTTGTTTCCGCAAAGCTTCGCCGCAAAAGACCGATCAGGCTCGCGGATGTGCAGATTGCAAAACAGCTCGTGCCAAGCTATTACGGCTTCAAGGAACCGCTGACAGATCCTTACACACTTGCCAGAAATTGCAGAATACAAGGATCGGTTTACTCTGATCTGAAAGAGCTTACGTTTGCAATTGCAAGGGAGATTGTGCGCCCAGAGCTCGAATCCATCCAAGGTTATGTTGACTATCTGCAGCTTGACGCGCCTTATTTTTCTTTCGAACCATTTAAAGATTACATCCACGAAGTCTATGATGAGTTACTTTCCGAGATCAAAGTCCCGGTTGTGCTCCACGTTTGCGGCGACTCTTTTTCAGTTTTCAAGGAACTGACAAAGTTAAATGTAGACGTGATAAGCCTTGACTTTACTTACAGCGACAAGCTCTTGGAAGAAGTCGCCATTCGCAGCTTTGATCAAGACATAGGACTGGGTTGCGTTAGCACAGGCAGTCCAATCATCGAACCTGTGAAGAACATCGCCAGTCTCATCCAAAGAGTTTCCTCTAAGGCGGGAGAGGACAGAATCCGTTTTGTGCATCCTGCCTGCGGGGAGAGAAACCTGCCCGTGGACGTGGCGTACCAGAAGAATGTCAACTTGACTCTGGCTAGAAATGAAGTATTTCTCGGCCCGCCTCAAGCCGCCCGAAGCGTAAGCCTGAGTGAGAGAGATTACGACCCCAATGGATATTTCCTGATCCAAGTCGATCAGCAAAGCCAGCAAATAGTGGCGTCATTCAATTCGTATGAGAATGTTCCCAAGTTTAGAATCCAGTCGGCAAGCGGAGAGAAATTGATAGCTGCGATAGTTGACAGCAAGATAATCAGTGATACAGAGCATGGCAAGCACCACCTTGGATATGTAGGCTATGAAATTGGAAAAGCCGAAACAGCACTCAAGAATAAGGTGCCTTACAAACAAGACAAGCCGTTAAGCCTTCTCGGAACTTACTGATCCACGCGTCCCTTCTCCGAAGAGGAATCACGATCAAGTTGCGAGTTTCTGAGATAGTCGGGATGGGAAATTTCGCGAAGCTTGTAGAGCTATTTCCCCCAGGACTGCCTGCCCCAGAATCAATGCGAATCTCTCAAAAATTTGATCTCTCGGTTAGGTTTGAAAGACTAGTCCAAAGCATTACTGAGCTCGAAGCACAGGCGGATGCCTTTTCATTGCCAGAGCTCAGAGATGCAGAGAGAATTCACTTCAATTCTATCTCAGTCGCTTCCGAACTAAAAAAACGAACAAACAATGATGTCATCCCGACGATAACGCTTCGGGACTCCAATAGGCAGAGCATACTGGGCTCAATTTCCTATGCGATCTTTGCAGGTTTGGAAAATTTGCAGATTGTGCGAGGGGACCCTTACGATCCGAAATCGCGTTCAGAGCCGAGAAACGTCTACGATATACCAAAGATTTCTAGCCTGGTAAGCTTGGTTCGGAAGCTCGAGTCTCACCTTCTGAATAGCGAAAAGATATGCATTCTAGCTCCAATCAATCTGACGCGATTAGGAGATCGAGAATACATGACTACAGCGATAGAACGAGAATCTTCAGGGATAGACATCTTTGTCACCGAATCGTTGTTCGAGCAAACCGAGAAATACCTGGAGCGTGTCAGGAAGGTGCGGGAACTCGGCATCCGCTCGCCCATTATTCATAACATCTTCCCCTTTCGAAATTATGATGATGCGGTTGCTTGCGTGCAAAAATTTGGATGGAACGTGTCTGACGAAGAACTACGCCGGTTGAAAACAGAGGGATCAAAGTTTGGAATAGACATGGCAAGGGAGAGATACTACAGTCTACTTGACCAAAGGGAAATTGTGCAAGGAGTGTGCATCTCGACCAGAGGAAACTCTGAAATGGTGCGATTGATTACCGGCTAAATCACTTTCATAGTTTTGCAGGTAGGTATGTTATTCAACCCCGAATGTTTTGGGCTACGCATTCGTCACTATTACGACTTATTGCAGAGCTGAGCTACGGGCGAAAATGAGCGAAATTA
>JBOGRL010000073.1:0-5774 GCA_050749505.1 Nitrososphaerales archaeon | reverse complement strand
TCGCAAAGCTCATCTTTTTTTGCGAGCGTTAAGCGTTCAAGAATGCTATCTCAAACGTGCGCTACTTGGCAACCTTCTCGTTTTGAACGATCCCCGGTTGACCCTTACGCGAGAGTAGCTTTTCCACAACAAAAATTGAAAAGCCCGCGTACAGCGCTCCGCCGAGCAGGTCGATTATGTAATGCTGCCCCAAGTATACTGTCGAGAATAATATTCCTGCGGTGACAGGCACTGAAACCAGCCCGAGTTTGCGTTTTGCCTTGATCATAAAGTACCCAAAAAGCAACGCGTAGGCGCCGTGCAGACTAGGGAACGCAGCGAACTTGTCTGATTCGATCAAGCTTGAAAGCTGAGCGATCCCGTTGAAAAACCCCGACATCGGGCCCACGGTGTTTCCGACTATATTGGTCGCAACTCCGCTATACCACGGAGGGGCAGTCGGCATTGCTACAAAAGTGAGAAGTGACAAGTATGAAGTGAGCAAGAGTGAATAGATGTAGGCGGAGTAAACCTTCTTGTCATAATACCAGAAAAACAAAGCGGAGGCAATGACCAGCGGGAAGTGCAGGCTGTACAGGAATGAAGCGATGTACGTGAGCGTCTGCGAGGCAAGAGCTGCCTGAACATATGCATTTACGTTGAAGCCCCAGATAGATTCATCCAATTGTGAGAGCGTAACTACATTTCCGGACGACGCTGCGTACCCCGCGATGCCCTGCAATGCCTCATATGAGAGAAGCAAAACCATGAACGGAGTCCAGTTTTTCAGGAATTCTTTGGATCGTCCCAGAATAATTACGATTGGGACAGCAGCGAGAGAGTACAGCCCCAGAGAAAACTGGAACAAGATTCCATAGTGGATGTAACTCGCAAGCAAAATCGCAACGTACGCAAGCGGCATCGTCCAGTACAGATTTTTTTGAAGAAAATACTTTGACTGCAAGAGATTTCTCCTAGTATCGACTGCCTCCAAAAATCACTTTTTTCTTCGACTTTGGGTTCGATTAGCCTTCGCACTGATTCGGGTATTATAGGATTTTCTATGCGTGCATCAAAAGCCGATCATCATGGTTCTGAAACCCGATTTAAATGTGACTTATCAGGCGCATGCTATGGACAGAATTCTTGTTTCAGTTTTTTTGGAGCAAACAGAGGACGCCGGGAGCCGGATTCGAACCGACGAGGCCGTAAAACGGCCACGGGCTGTCTTTTGGACTCAAGGCCTACGCTTCGATCTTTGAAATCGAAACCGCGCAATAGTCCACTCTGCCCTCGGGATTCTCGTTTTCTTCTAATCCCGGCACGTGCCTTCCCGGCAGCTAGAACACGAGACGCGGAAACCGGGTTAAAAATTGTTTGTTAATCCTTGGTGAGAAATTCAGGGATGGTTGAAATACGGTCGATCTGAATACACTCAGTGGGTTTGACAGAGAGCGTGCGCGAACCACATTCACCCAGTGGTTTCAGGTTCCTGGAACACACGACTGATGCTGAAATCGAAGCGTACGGCAGAAGCGTTGAGGAGGCGTTTGAAAATGCGGGCAAAGCCACAGAGCATACGATGGTGGACATCTCCGGCATATCAGAGGTAACGAGCAAAAATATTGAGGCAGAGGGAAAAGACCTCGAGTCGCTCCTTTATTCGTGGCTGGAAGCTCTCATTGCCCTGCAGGATACCGAGGGACTGCTGTTTTCAAAGTTTTCCTGCAAGATTTCAATGGTCAAAGACGACCTGTTCAGATTGGACGCTGTTGCGTCCGGAGAAAAATTTGATCCGTCAAGACACGAGCAAAAGACGGCGATAAAGGCGCCGACGTATCACGGCATGAAAATCCTCCAGGATGGAAATGGTGTAACCTTGAGATTTTTGATAGACCTGTAAGATTAAATGTAACCCAAAACAACCGTATGGACTGCATTGCCACGAGTAGTTGAACTTACTTCGCAAAATTTTGACAGGATTTTGAGATCTTCAAGGAAGTTGTTTGTTGACTTTTGGGCTCCTTGGTGCAAACCGTGCATGAATATGAACCCGCTTATAGAACGCATGGCCGACAAGCACTCTTCGATTACATTTGCCAAGGTGAACGTTGAAGACTATGGCGACCTGGCGACAAGATACCACATTTCTTCAATCCCTGCGTACATGATGTTCAGCAACTCGAGCCCGGAGTTCAGCAAGATCGGGTCTGTGAGCGAAACAGAGCTTGAGAAAATGATCTACGAGCACGCATGAACTATTACCTTATCTTCCACTCATCCGAAACTGGCCGGGGGCGCTAAAGCCTCGGCTTGATGTAGCCAGTTGTATCGTGAGAACCCCGTGAAAGAAAGTAGATTGTTGAAAGGAATTCGCGTACTTGAGGTTAGCCATGCAATTGCGGGTCCGACCGCGAGTCAGATTCTAGCAGACTATGGTGCAGAAGTCATTAAGGTCGAAAGGCCGGGAGAGGGGGATATTTTCAGGGACACCCCCGACATGGGGCCCTCGATGTTCCTTGCAGTAAACCGGGGGAAAAGGAGCGCAGTAATTGATCTAAAAAATCCCAAGGGCCTAAGACTTTTCTACGATCTTGTGCGGATTTCGGATGTCATTGTCGAGAATATGGGTCCGGGCGCGTCCGAAAGGCTCGGTATAACATACGGGAAAATCAAGAGATCAAATTCACGAGCGATTTACTGTCGAATAGAAAGCTTCGGCAAGGGCCCCTACGAGAGTATTCCAGCGTTTGATCCGGTTCTCCAGGCAGCAGTGGGAATAATGTCGACGACCGGATTCCCTCCAAAGAGCTATGCCAGGGCGGGTGTTTCGATTGTGGACGTGTCAGCGGGGCTTCACGCCGCTTGCGGAATACTCGCTCTCCTTAATCGAAGAAACAAGACCGGAAAAGGCGGCGAGCTTAGAGTCTCGCTTTACGAAGCGGCCTCGTATTTCATGTCTTACTGGGTTGCGCGTTACGATTTGTTCAAGAAGGATACGCGTCCACTGGGATCGACGCATGTCTTCGGTTCCCCGTACAATCTGTTCAGGAGTCGCGACGGTTACGTGTACATAGCTGTCGCAAGCGATGAGACCTGGGCCTCCTTTTGCAAATCGCTCGGATTTTACGATCTTCAACACAAGAAAATATTCGCGAATAGCTCGCAAAGGGTCAAGAGAAAGAAATCTCTTGAAAGAATAATATCAGAAAGGCTAAGTAAGCTTTCAACGGGTCAAATCATGGGAAAGCTCAGAGATTCAGGAGTCCCGGTCGCGAAGCTCAACACCGCAAAGTCTCTTCTAAGAGACCCGCACTTTCTCGGGTCTGGACTCCTCCGGCGTTACAGGTATTCAGGGAAGAGCTTCAGGACCGTCGTGAATCCTTCGATTGTTGACGGTTCAAGACAGTTTACGGAAAAGCCCCCTCCAACCCTCGGTTCGGATTCAGAGAGTATCCTCAGATCACTCTTGAGCAAGAATGGGCGCGAAATTCGGTTGCTGAAGGAACAGGGCGTTATCAGATCATAGATATTCCCGAGAGTTTGGCTTAAATCACACCGACCCTTCGGCTTTAAGGAGATGAAAAATTTTCATTGTCAGATCAGGAAATTATTCTCGCGCAGGAGCAAAGCGTCCGGCGCAAATCTGGATTCGGAAAGGAAGCTCAGGGGACGCTCGTTCTCACCAGCAGACGACTGATGTTTGTTCCCGCAAGCGATGAAGAGGTTATGACTGCTGGTTTTGATACAATCAGGTACACGGACGTGCAAGACCTGAACCTCATCCGGGATGATTCTTTGAACTTGACAATTCCGCTTGAAGCAATAGTCTCGATAAAGGGAGGATCCAGCATAATCACTGACCCGAATATCAAAGTGAAATACAGAAAATTGTCTGGGGAAGAAGGCGACGTCGAATTTGTTCAAACGATAATTGGCGGGAGGAAAAAGAACCTGAACAACTGGGCCAAAGTCATCGAGGACATCCAGGCCGGGAGGAGAGTTGTGAAGCCCTCCGCGAAAACGCCAAGCAAAGACACCCTTGAAGGCAGGATACTTCACTCGCTTGACGACCTTCAGGAAAAGGGAGTCTTTGAGATTGAAAATGAGATCGAGAAGGGTTTCAACATCGTGCTTGATCCAGACGAAGTTGAAGCTGTATGCGAGAAACTCGTTTCGGATGGACTGATTGAGAAAATTAGCGAATCGGGCGTTGATTTCTATCGCAAGCAATCTCCTCTCGGCGAGGATGACCTGTCGAGTTAAAAATGTTGACCAGCAGGTACTCGGATGCCTTCTCATTCTCAATCCCTTGAGGAAGCAGTCATCGTCGATAGCATAAGGACTCCGATTGGCAAGTTCGGCGGAGCGCTCTCTTCAGTCCGGCCCGATGACCTGGCTGCGCTGATCATCAGAGCTCTTGTTGAAAGAAACAACGTCGATCCCGGTCAGATTGAGGATGTGATCTTTGGAGACGGAAATCAAGCTGGCGAAGACAACAGGGACTTTGCGCGTATGTCTTTGCTGATCGCTGGATTGCCATTCAAGGTCGCGGGCTGTACGGTGAACCGGCTGTGCGGCTCCGGACTGGAAGCCATCAATCAGGCCGCGAATTCAATAATGGTTGGGAACGGGAGCATCTACATCGCAGGGGGAGTTGAGAGCATGAGCCGCGCCCCGTTTGTCATGCCCAAAAGCTCAAAGCCGTTCGCAAGGCAAGCGCAAATTTACGACTCTACTATTGGATGGAGGTTTGTGAATCCCAAATTTGCAGAACAGTTTCACCCGTACAGCAACGGAGAGACCGCAGAAAAACTCGCGGAGAGGTACTCTATTTCAAGAGAGGACCAAGACAAGTTTGCGCTTAGGAGTCACCAGCTCGCGTGCAAAGCAACGAGCGAGGGTATTTTCGCACAGGAAATCGTCCCCGTCTCTGTTCTCGACCAGGATACCGGAACTCAGATTTTCGTTGACAAGGACGAGTCGCCAAGGCCAGATGCTTCACTCGAAAAACTCGCTCTGCTAAAGCCGGTGTTTTGCGAAGGCGGGACGGTGACCGCGGGGAACTCCTGCGGGATCAACGACGGGGCCGCGGGCGTGTTGGTCATGAATGCAAAGAAAGCAAAGAGGCTGGGGCTGACGCCGAAAGCAAGAGTTGTTGCAACCGCGGTATCAGGGGTTCATCCCTCCTACATGGGGCTCGGGCCGGTTCCAGCGACGCGGAAAGCGTTGAAGCGGGCGAGGCTAGCCCTGGCAGACGTAGACCTTGTGGAATTGAACGAGGCGTTTGCATCGCAAGTTCTATCATGCCTAAAGTTCATGGATTTCGACGGCGGAAGGATGAATGTGAACGGCGGCGCCATCGCGCTGGGCCACCCGGTTGGGTGTTCAGGCGCCAGAATCATGACGACGCTACTTCACGAGATGGAGAGGCGGAAATCAAACCGCGGGTTAGCGAGCGCCTGCATCGGCGTCGGGCAGGGAATCGCAACTCTGGTAGAAAGAATCTGATATGCGCCAGTTTCCTCCTTCAGCGAGCAATGACGAGAACTAGATGATGATCTTTGATTCGTCAAGTTTCTGAAGCGGCGCGCTTTGCTGCTCCAGTTTCTCTACCTTCTGAGCCACGATTTTGAGTTGTTTTTCAACAGCCTCAATCTGATCGTTTGTTTGCTTCCCTTGCCTCAATTGGTGCATCGTTTCGCGGAGTCTGCGCCTCACACTTCCGGAGGTTTCATTCTTGAGCCATTCCTCGAGCTCCGGGAGCGCACTTGCGTCATCAAGGGCGCCGATTC
>JBOGRL010000072.1:0-3879 GCA_050749505.1 Nitrososphaerales archaeon | reverse complement strand
GAGTTGGTACCTAAGATTGACTGGATTGCTATTTCGCCTGTTACTGAGTTAATAGTTATCGTGTCTCCGTTCTTCAAAGTTGCAACCACACCTTTGGCGCCCACAATCGCGGGTTTCTCAAGCTGGCGACAATTATTGGCCACGCTAGTGGTCATGCCCCCAACTCTGCGAACAAACCTGGGGATTTCGTAACGCCGAAGATCCACTCGGAGCTCGCTTGATGACCCACGAAAATTGATCCTGAGGGACATTCGCGGCCGGACTGGGTGTCTTTGCAATAAATGTAGGACCCTTGTATGTCGGAGGATTCGGACCCAGGCTACCTGGAGGACCCTTGGATATTATCTTTGACATTTAGATCTCACACTATCCACGCCCATTTTTAAACGACGAGAATAGTTCTCGTAGCTAGAAGAATATGATCCCTTGTAATGGCACGTTCATTATCAAAGAAGGCAAGATACTTTGCGGAAACCGCTTCGCGTGTCTGCTCCAAACTCAGCTTTTCACTTTGGTCATTAAGGGGATTCTTTTCTTCGCTTTTGAAAAAATTCGGATTTGAATCAAAAAGGTAATCCGTCCACCCTACTTGGTGTGCACACGCATGACCGAGCGTGAGGCGGGGGAATTTTGAAACACCTGCACACGAAAATGTATCAGTTTGCTCCTTAAGGTTGATCTATCCTTTGGCGATCTTCTTGATATGCAATTTGTCTAATGTTTCTCACTCTTGGAATTAACTCTCTCATGATAATCTCAACACTCCGTGTATCACAAGGGACCTGGAGTAAAGAAGAGCGGCCCGAAAGAGCCCTTCAAATTCAAAGGAAGGGTGCTTGAACTGCTCCTGAAGGAGTTTGACGAGCATCCATCGGATCCATCGCATGTAATAACCGAAAGAGTCTCGAAGAAAGCAGGAATCGAGCTGTCTGCAAGAATGGTCAGGGAGATAAGGCACCACAGGGGAAAAAGAAGATTGTCGATGCCATCGATCAAGGTGGCAGCAAGCCGTCCTCACAGTCAGGCTACGTCTTCCTGATGTTTGCGATCTCTTCCTTCTTCAGTGGTCTTCTTCAGAATCTGCTTCCGTATCTCTTGTGCCTTCTCTACGGTTGCAGGCTCAATGCAGCCCTGCACAACGGAGACGCTCTTCTCAGACTGAATGCGACATGGTGCTTTGAGGAACATAACCAATTGGAGAGGGAGGGCAGGAGGTACAAGCACACTCTCAAGCTCGTTTTGAAAAGAGCTCTTGATATTGGAATCATAAAGCGAAAGATAGATCTTTCAGTTGATCCGACGTTTCTGATTTACTGGGGAAAGGAGATGGTCAAGCGGTGGGGAACAGTCTTTTCCACCATGTACAACCGAAGCCTTCCAGGGCTGTTTCCTCTGACGTGTTTTGACCTAAAATCAGGCTTGTTTCTCTGGATGGATGATTTCATCGGAAAGGCTCGAAGGGACAGGAAGGGGAGAATAAAGAACCTCGGAAAGGTCGTCGGAACAAAGGTGTTGAAATGCATAGATTTCCTCAAGCAGTCTGGAATAGGAATCAGCGTCAGAAGTGTCACCGGAGATGAGGGCATCACATCAAAATTTCTTCTAAACGAGCTGAAGGAGAGGAAGATAAAGCACCTGTTTGCATTGAAGAGACCGACTGCAAATATCAGAAATCTCGTTGTAGCGACAAAGAAGTGGTCTCATCTCAAAGATGGAAGGCTCATCGCGATTAGGAGAAACATCAAGTGCCAAGGTGTGAGGACAAATCTGGTTATTGTAAGGGATGAAGCGAGGAAGTATCTCTACCTGACAAGCTACCGCAAGAGCGCAAAGTACGGCTGGAGAAAGTTTGGAAGAAGGGGCTGCCATGAAAATGGAATAGGCGGAGTGAAATCGATAGGACTCGAAGATGGCAGGCCTTCCACGAATCTCTTCCAGATCAAGGGTCATGCTCTCGCGTGTACGTATCTCCTGATGCTGCTCAAGGCTCTTTCCGAGAAGCTCAACCTGCTGGGCGAGAATAAGGATTTTGTTGAACCAAAGACAATCAGGAATCTCTTTGCACGCGAATGTTATGTCAGGTGGGAAGCTGGAAGGATGGTAGCCCTCGTTGTGGTCAGCAGAAAATTGCTCGAAAGAATTGGGACATCAAGAATAGAGTGGGAAGGTGGAACCATAGAGCTGCTATGGCTTCAGTACAGGAATGTCCAGGCAACAGCGAGCTCAAAGATGATCGCCAAAGGATAGATCAACTTTAACAAAAAATGGGCAGAAAATGATGACAGTAGTACCTTTCGAAATATGCCAGCGTGCATCGGCCTCAAAAGCAAGAAATTTTCGCAGACCGTTTACGGCTGCGACTCAGGTCTTGACTGCTTTTAGCTGCTCGAGCTTATCATTTTCCAACGCTGCAAACCTGTAAATGAAATGAACAAATTTCCCATATGGCGCGGTCAGAAACAAAGAAAGCACCAACCCCAAATGTATTATGAAGATGACTCCCAGAGCTGAAGTGCTCCTCAAAACCAGCGTAAGAAAGCCAGTAATCGATACCAGATCAAGCGTAATCAGGAACGCGGCGTCCAAATTGAACATTTTCCTGAATGCCGGTGCCTTCTCGCTGATCACCTTGAAGTATAGCAATACCGAAGTACCAGCAATCATCAAGCCTCCACCCAGAATCCCAAAGATGACGGGAGGCGTCGCGAGTCCATAAGGTGGAAGGATGCCAAGGTAATCCTGGTATACGCCAGCCAATATCGTAGAAACTATTGCAGACAGGAACCCATAGAAAACCATCATGTGAAGGCTCAAAAATGAGTATGATCCCTTTTCATTGGGATAGCGGCAACCAGTGCCGCCGCCTTTGAAGTAAGTGTGCTTTAGGGCATCCATTGCCGCAAGCCAAACAATTTTCGGTTTGAAGAAATCAGCGAACGATCCGTGCATCTTTATGCAAAACGTTCTTATCTCGAGGAAATATGCGAGCAACACGTATGCCCCAGAAGTGAACCCCGCGACTATGATTATCCAGTATGGGATTATGACGTAAAACGAACCCAAGCCACCTTGTGTCGAGATTAGTCTTGAGGGATTTCCGATCGCACTGGAAAACAAGAACAAAGCTATTATGCTCAAGGTCGCAAACAGGCTGGCAGCTCTGCCTGGTCTCTTGAAGAGCGATGATGTAACCTCTGGTGCAGTTTGCTTTTGATAAGTCTGGAGCCTAACTTCGCTCATCGCTTGCGGTATGTTGATGTTGAATTCGTGCGGCGGCGTAAACGGACATGCGGAGTAGCAGTCACGGCAATTGTAGCAGAGGTTAGCGAGAAATATGACGTCCTTTTCCTCGAATGCGGTTCTGCGTTCCATCGCAGGCCACACAGCGCAGTACCCCTCGCAGTACCTGCAGGCGTTGCACACCCTGAGCTGCCGAGCAACTTCATCAATTAAATTATCAGGCAATGCTGGATGCGCCCTCACCCGCAATCCGTCCAAAGGTCGTCCCTATTGTCAGCCCAAGGCCCGCTAGGTAGCCGCGCGTCAGGATGTTTCCGGCCATCACTTCGCCAGCCGCAAACACGTTTTTGAACGCATTGCCGTCTTTGATGAGCACTCTTGCCCTGCTATCAACCTTTACTCCGAAGTATGTGAAAGTGATCCCTGGACTGAGCGGATACGAGTAAAACGGCGGGCTGTCAAGGGGAAGGGCCCAGTGGGACTTGGGAGGTTCTATGCCGCTGGCTGAACAATCGTCCAGCGTTCCGGGATCATATTTTCCCTGCACAATGTGGTCGTTGTAATTCTTGATGGTTTCAATCAGTACTGTTTCGCTGACTCCTATCAAGCGGGCGAGCCCACCTATCGAGTCTGATTTAA
>JBOGRL010000071.1:0-2516 GCA_050749505.1 Nitrososphaerales archaeon | reverse complement strand
ATGAGAAGGAGTGAGGCTCCGGGTCTAAAGAAACTTCCGAGTGAATACATCAACGAGTTTTATTACACGACGCAACCGCTCGAGCAACCGCGCAGCGTTGCTGACCAGCAAAAGATATTCGAGATGTTTGATGCCGAGAATCGACTGATGTATGCGAGCGACTATCCGCACTGGGATTGGGATGTTCCAAGCGTTATCTTTGACCTACCTTTTCTCTCAAAAGCAGCCAAGAAGAAGATTTTGCGCGACAATGCGGCGCGATTCTTCAACATAGTTTGATACAAGAAGAGTTGTTGACCCCTGCTATACACCATAGCCAATGTTGAGGAGCTTGACGAGGGGGTTCCGCGCATTGTACAAATCGGCGACACAGAAATTGGAATCTACAAATTGCAAGGAAAATATTTCGCTTATGAGAATGTCTGCGCCCATCAGGGAGGGCCTGCCTGCGAGGGAGCTAAACTTTACGATAACATGGCGGTCGAAGTCATGGATGATAGGAGAGCGCGCGAAGTTGTTGGCGAAAATAAGAGCAACATCACATGCCCTTGGCACGGAATCGAGTACGATATCAAGACGGGGACGTGCAGGGCTGACCCGAAAATGAGATTGAGGCCGTTCAATGTGGTGGTAGATAGCGGAGTGGTCAAGATCAACGTTTATGAAAGCGCGGAGGAAGCCTATCGTGCAACAGATCAGAAAGTAAGCACATTCGCCTCTAGCGACCAAGATTATGAGAAGGTAGCAAGTACATCTGACCTTGCTTCAGGCGACCTGAAACACATTGACCTATCTAACGGGGTTCCGGTAGTGCTCGCCAGGATCGGTGACGACTATTTTGCAATCGGGGCGATTTGTACCCACGAAGAATGGGATCTTTCAGAGGGCAAACTGGAGGGTCATAGGTTGGTTTGTGCAGGGCACGGGGCAGAGTGGGATCTCCTTTCCGGAACAGCAACGTTCATCGAGGACCTGCGACCTGAGCCCATCTTTGATGTCAAAGTAATCGGTTTGGATATCTTGGTTTCAAAGAGTCCGAAGAAGTCGTCGCGATCTTGAAAAAGGACAAGGAAAAGAAGAAGACGTTGACCGATTCGACAAATCAGGTGTCATAACTTTTTGTTGTTTTTTGAAAATTCGCTCAAGAAGAAGTTGAGAAGAGGGGATACAGTGTTCGGGGCCGGAGTCTCAATATCAAACTCTGAGATTCCTGAGATATTGTCACTAGTACCCTTTGATTTCTTCCAGTTCGACATGGAACACGGCCCCTTGAATCTAACATCCCTTGAGGGCCTTTTGCAGACAACGGCTGCCCAGATAACACCAATCGTCAGAGTTCCCACTAACGATGCATTGCCTATCCGACAGGTACTTGACGCGGGTGCGTATGGAACGATGATCCCTATGGTGAACAGTGGTGATGAAGCACTCAGAGCAGTCAAGAGCTCGAAATATCCACCAATGGGAACAAGAGGAATGGGAGCGAGAAGGGCAGCATCGTACTACAGCAACTCTTCAGATTACATAATGAGGGCTAATGAAGAAACCATGGTTATCCCGATGATTGAAACCAGAGAGGGCGTTCAAAACGCAGAAGAGATAATATCCACAAAAGGCGTGGACGCCTGGTTTGTAGGAATAAACGACCTGGCGGCCTCACTGGGTCATGTTGGGGAGCCGCATTCTCAAGCGGTCAGTGAAGCCATGAACAGTATCTTGCAAATCGGCAAGAAAGCGGATGTAGCTGGCGGAACACTAGCGCGATCTCCAGAGGAAGCGAGAACTTTTGTTAAAGGTGGGCACAAGCTGATTCTTCTTGGTTCGGACGTTTCGTTCTTGCTCGGTGGGGCGAAATCAATACTCGCCGCAGTCAAGGCGTAATCATCTGCGCGTGGGTTGCCCCAATTCAGGGGAAACGAAACTTGATCTTAGACTCTGTCGTAGGAACTTCTGATCTAGAATGTTGCTCAGCGAATTAGCAACGGACTATTGATGCAAGAAATAGCGATCCACCTTGGGAGGGTCACGAGCCGATCGGTTGGTTGCTTGAGCCAGGCCGTTGTCTAGAAACCCATCTTGTGTTTTCCTCTACGCAGAAAGCGTTGTCGCTAACCAATCAGCCATTCTCGGCCTTACAATGTGAGCTAAATTATGGGCGCAGTGAATGCCTTCTTCCTCCATCACAAGGGTTGTAGGCCCCCTCGCCTCGTTTGCTAATTGATTCGCATGCTCTGCCGGGATAAGGTCGTCCAATCTGCCTTGCAGGATATAGAGTGGACAAGTTATATTCTCAGCAGCCCCGCTCAGCGTGAAGGCTTTGTAGTGCTCCTTTGCTTCCTCCCGGTTCTTCTTGCCGCTTGCATAAGTAAAGCCATCCTTTGGAGTATCAGGAATCTTGTCCCAAGTCTTGAAATCGTATATCACAGCCCAGGCTACGCACGCCTTGATCCTCTTTTCAAACGCAGCTGATCTCGGAGCATAGTATCCGCCCGTGCTCCTCCCAATGACGCCGATTC
>JBOGRL010000070.1:0-3214 GCA_050749505.1 Nitrososphaerales archaeon | reverse complement strand
TGCAGTTATCTCGACCGTATCATCCGAGTCGTATTTTGCATAAGCGACCGTTGGAAAGTTTCCATAGACTCCCTTGTGCCCTATAGCAAAGCCTCTTCCCGACAACCACTTGTCATTTTTCGATGATTCAGCTGGTTGTTTGTTCATTTCTTGGAGGACTTTCTTCAAGCAAGAGTCGAGTGAATCGCCTGTTACGATTTCTCCCGAGACGCTCTTCTGACCCTCCTTCAGCATGTGCCGGCCGCGGATCTCGACTGGGTCGATCCCGAGCTTTTGCGCCACGTCATCCATCTGGGATTCAACCGCGAACATCAGGTAAGTGTAACCAAATGCCCTGAAAGCTCCGCCTTCCATTTCGTTCGTGTAAGTCCGGAAGATTTGAGCCCTAAAATTTTCAATGTAGTAAGTTGAAGCTGAAGCTCTCGCCGCGTTTGGGACTGCTGTGATGCCCTCTGTCGAGTACGCGCCACCCGCAAGGTACACGATCATGTCCCTGGCCACTATCTCTCCGCTCTTCAAGACGCCGTCTCTGATCCTTACAATGGCGGCGTGACGGCTCGTCGTAGCGCTCATGACCTCCTCGCGAGTGAGCTTGAATTTCACAGGCCTGCCCGTTTTCAGTGCGAGGGCGGCGCAAAGAGCCTCTTCCCTGCCTGAAGCTCTGTTTCCGAAAGCACCTCCCACATGTGCCGGAATTATTACTTTGATCTTTGACTCGGCCAGGTTTAGCGCGACCGAGACTACCTTTCTGATCTTGTGAGCTTCCTGGCCGCCAGTGTAAACAGTAATCGAACCGTCAGCTTCAGGCTTCGCCAGGCATGATATTGGTTCAGTGTGGTAGTGGTGGACTCTTGGAGTTCTGTATTCGTTCTCCACCACAAAATCAGCTTTCTTGAATCCTTCATCCAAATCTCCGTTCATCACCCGATAGTAGCAGTTGACGTTTGGTCTGGTCGGAACGAGGTTGACTACGTACGGCCCGTCCTTGCTACGCTCGTATGTCTGAAGCTTTTCGTGAACCAGGACATCTGGGTGCTCGCTTGCTGACGCTTCTGGATCGTATATCGCGGGCAGCTCTTTGTACTCCACGTTGATCAACTCTACGGCTTGTGCCGCAATATCCTCGCTTTCAGCTGCAACAGCAGCTATTGCCTCTCCGACGTAGCGTACCTTGTCCCTAGCCAAAATGGGAGTGTCCATGAGACCCTTGCCAAATAATTTGTCGGGAAAATTCTGCGCCGTTACTATGGCCCTAACTCCATAAAGGCTATTCGCGCTTGATGAATCGATCCCGCTCAGATATGCGTGAGAAACAGAACTCCTCTTCACCTTTGCATAAAGCATGTTTGGAAGTTGCATGTCATAGACGTAGATCCCGCGTCCCGTGACTTTTTCTGTTCCATCGATCGTCGGAACGGGTTTTCCGATCCATGATTTTTCTTGTTCTTCCTCAAGAAGGATCTGCGTCATTTAACCTGAAAGTTTTCTTGAATATTCATTTTAAGCGTTTATTTGAAGAAGGACGGGAAAAATGTATTTGTCTACGAGGCAAATCAAAAACATTTACATGCATTTTGCGAGGCTTGAGAGCGCAAATGGTTACTCTAAATGCCGAACTCGGCACCCTCCAATCGCCCAGCAAGATCCCACTCGTCCGCACGGAGATTCCGGGTCCGAAAAGTAGGGAAATACTTGACCTGCAGGAGAAACTTGAAACCCAGTCAGTAATTTACCCAAAGTCATTTCCAATTGCGATCAAGCGCGGGTTTAATTCAGTCATAGAGGATGTAGATGGAAATTTCTTGATCGACTGGGTTTCTGGGATATCCGTGCTCAATTTGGGGCATAGCAATGTCATAAGAAACGCGGTGTCAAATCAGCTCGCCGACATCTGGCACACGTTGGAGATACCGACAGAGATCAGGACCGAATTCTTGCTCCAGCTGAAAAAGAGCTTTCCGAGTAACATGCAAAACTATCGAACGATGTTCGGCATAAGCGGAGCTGACGCATGCGAAACAGCAATCAACATTGCGCACGCGGCTTCTGGAAAGGGGTATCGCGCCACCACCATAGCGTTCGACGGCGCTTACCATGGAGTCTCGGGCGGAATAATCTCTGCTACGGCCGGCAGACACTATAGAAGCGCGGTGTACAGCCAAGGTTTCAACGTGGTCCGCGTTCCTTATCCCTACAGCATGTGGAACAAAAACTATGATACAAATTTCATTCTTAATCAGCTTCAAAAAATTGTCAATGATCCTAGCGCGGGCTATGACAATCCCGATTCACTGTTGGTTGAGCCGATTCTCGGAGAGGGCGGATACGTCGTTCCGCCTGATGGATTCTTGAAATCCCTGCGGGAGTTTTGCGACAAGTACAACATAATCATGATAGTGGATGAAGTGCAGTCTGGAGTAGGAAGGACTGGGAAGATGTGGGCATTCGAGTGGGAGTCGATCAAGCCCGACATTGTATGCGTGAGCAAGGCAATTGGCGGAGGAATACCCATTTCCCTGCTGTACTACAGGGAAGATCTTGACGGAAAGCTGCCCACGCCATTCCATCTCGGAACCTTCAGGTCAAATCCTCTTGCTCTCGCCGCGGGCACGACAGTTCTCCGCGAGGTGCCCAAATATCTGAACAGCGTGTGCTCAGAAGGTTCTAGACTAAAGCAAAGGTTTGCTTCCATAAATTCTCCAAACATCGGCGAGGTGAGAGGAAGAGGCTTCATGGTTGGAATCGAGCTCGTCGACGGAGGCAAGCCGACGAATACGAAAATTATGATGCAAATCAAGCATGAAATGCTCAGACGCGGACTGATGATGCATACATGTGGTCATTTCGGCAACGCATTTCGTTTCATGGGTGCGCTTAACATTCCAAGAGAATACTTGGACACTGGTGCCCAAATCTTCGAGGAATCGCTGAAACGATCGACCTAGTTTTTCCATCAAAAGGAATGTCGTCGCGACCCTCCGTTTTTGGGGCAAGAGTTGCTGGGTTAGGAGCAATTTGACTTGTCAATGATATTTCAAGTGAAAAAAAGCTCTCACGGAGCATCTATGAAAACTTGCGTAGTTGCAAGGTTCCCTGCATCAGGCTGGCAGCAAAAGAGTAGGCCTAGAGCATAGATCCCAGGGAAAATCCTTTCATGGTGACGAGAACAAGCCATCCAAGACACTAATGCGGATCATTACTCTTGAAGAGCACA
>JBOGRL010000069.1:0-2802 GCA_050749505.1 Nitrososphaerales archaeon | reverse complement strand
TTCTAACCTAGTCGAGATTTATTTTTCCGCTAGCGATGACCTAGATTCTATTCTTGCAAGCTTTCCCCAGGGTGATGAAAACCTCTTGAATGCGACACAGATGTTCAGCGGACTGCGACTCCTAACTCAAGACCCCTGGGAATGCTTGATTTCATTTGTTTGCTCGATTAACTGCAACATCCCTTCGATAAAACTCAAGATCGAGAACCTATCAAGGCGATTCGGAGATGAGATAGAATCAGGTCTCGATTGCAAGTGGTACTCGTTCCCTTCCCCTCGCTCTCTGGCTCGCGCGGAAAAAAGAGAATTGCTGGATTGCAAAGTGGGATTTCGATGGAAATACATCAAATTTATCGCAAAAAAAGTCGAGACAGGGGACCTCGATCTTGAAAAGCTGTCACGTTTAAAATATCAAGAGGCGCTTTCCGAACTGATCAGTGAGATTTCAGGCAACACATTTGGTGTTGGGCCAAAAGTCGCAGACTGCGTGCTGTTGTACGCTTTGCACAAGACTGAGGCGTTTCCGATTGATGTGTGGATACTACGATGCCTTAAGCAGTATTATCGCGATTTGATCAAGATTAGAAATTGTAACTCGTTAACACCCAAGACATATTTTGAACTTTCAGAGTTGATGCGAGAAAAGTTTGGAAGCTGCGCGGGCTACGCACAGCTCTTCCTTTACGCCAAAATGAGGCATGATGCGCACGCTACTCAAGGTAGATCGCGGGCTTGAAGGGAATCGCGAATTTTGCCTTGCTCTTGGGGTCGAATGGTTGCTGTTCCTGATCCGGCGAGTGAACTGATACTGAAAGTCCCAAGCTCCTTTGAAGATAATCCAAGGAGCACAAATATACGCTCCTTTCCTCGACCACGGACCGTCTGTAATTTTCGAGAAAGTTTTCTCCGAGTTCGTTAATTGTTTTAGTGATCCTGCTCATCGCATTTGCAACGTCTTTCTTATCCACGGCCGGATGCGAATTGAAAAATCGCTGTAGCGTTTCATTCGTTTTCTCCCCCTTTCTCCTCCCACTGGCAAGCTCCGAAAACAAATCGTACTGCCAGTAGGGCGCGAGATAGAGGTGAACCGACTTCATTTGCTGAGGAATCAATCTCAAGACATTTTTTGTATCTTCTACGAGTTTTTGGAGAAGAAATTCTGCAAGTTCTGCCTCGGGATGGATTTTGGACTCGTCAAATTTAGGAAACTCCGACCTGCAAATGACGTTGGAGTTTCCTCGAGCTTCATTGATCTGTTCTACCGAGTACGGGAGAAATGGCGCTAGAATCTTTATCCAAGTGTCGATCGTATATCTCGTTAATGTTGAGGGCCTCCTATCCGCCCGCTGCGAATAGTATCGGAGGTCGTTCCAGTAGGAATAGAAGACCTCCTGAAAAGCTGATTTTGTCTTCATCACATCCAGGTTCGAGGATACGTTCAAGATGTGTTTCTGCACCTGATTTTCTAACCACATATCGGGGAGTTCGTAGCTCGTGATTTCTTTGGACGAAGATCGTTCAAATTCCGCTATGAATCCGGGCAGCGAATCTATCTTGGATTGTATGTCTCGGGCATTCTTGTCTCTCCAGTCGATGTCATCCATTCCTTCTGCGCCGTCCATGAGAGCAGAACGCAGAGCATCGGCTCCGTAAATTTCGAGAGCGCTCCAGATCGTGATCACATTCCCTTTGCTTTTGCTCATTTTTTCGCCTTCGACGGTCATCATTCCGTTTGCCGAGATGCCTCTTGGCCAAAGATCGCGTGGAAAGAAAGCAACGTGTTGAAAGACAAAAAAGAGCAGATGGTTTGGGATCAGCTCCTTTGCAGAGTTTCTCAGATTGACAGGATACCAGTAGAGAAATTCGCTTCTCATGTTCTCTAGCTCCTCAGGACTGCAACCTGCATTCTTGCTTACCGAGTTGGGATTTCCCTCGCCGAGGAAAACGTAATTGAAAAACTCGTCACTCAGCGTTTCGGCGTTAATCTTTGATTTGTTGAGCTGATTTCTTATCGTATAGAATGCCATGTAAATTGTTGAATCGCTCAGAGTCTCGACTATCCAGCCGGGAGACCAGGAGAGCGGAGTACCTAATCCCACCTTCCTTGCACAAGGCCAATCCTTGATCCAATCGATGACATCGTGGAACCACTGCCTTGCGCTTTCTGGATAGATTTCAGCACCATCCACGCACTCATGTGCAAGCTTCTTCCAATCGGGATCGGAGTACTTTAGGAACCACTGGCCCTCGAGCACCTTGACCCTGCATTCAGTGAGGCATCTACAAACGACCCTTTCGGGGAGATCGTACATCGAACTCGCTAGCCCCAGATTTTTGAGCTCCTCTATTATCAGCGGCTTCGCCTCGGCAACTTTCTTCCCTTTGTACTTGCCAGTATTTTCGTTCAGAATTCCTTGATGGAACTCTTTCTTGTAGACCATCGCCGTGGCATCCGACACTTTGGGATCGTTTTGATCCCTAATTTTCATCTCTTCGATTACATGCTGAGCAGGAAATTTGTTCATGCCTTGGACGGTGATCAAAGAAATTGGCCTGATGCCGGAGAGAGCGATGGTTTGCAAGTCGAATTTATCTTGTTCAGCTAGATTTGACTGTATGTCCTTCAGAGCAATATAGTCCATCGGAGCGTGAGCGGGAACACTGTATACCACGCCCGTACCGTTTTTTGGATCAACAAATGTCGCTGGCAGCACGGGCAGAGTTTCGCCTGCTTTAAGCGGATGAGCAACGGATTTGCCTATCAGCTCCCTTCCGCGAAGGGTTTTGACCAGAGTTATCGAC